>NZ_JASLCE010000116.1 GCF_030146175.1 Flavobacterium sp.
ATTAAATAAAAACAACTCAAAAACAGCTTCTAAAGCGACTATTGTACGCTACTATCAGAGAATAAAATATAAGAATACGATGTCAAACTTTATCAGAATACAGAGTTATCATACAGATGGCCATCTATATTATACCGCTATCGAGAACATCGATAACGACGCCAAAAAATTAGAATTCGAAGGAGTGGTTCTTGAAAATATCGGAGATCCGACCCTTAAATTCCGAAGTAAAAATGCAAAAGTAACCGATTATATAATGGGAATCGGGCACTTTCCGATTGTTTCAACCCGGTTTAAAGACATATTAAGTTCGCTTCCGGATAGTAAATACATTCAGTTTATTAAATGTAAATCGAATTATGCAAAACAAAAAGAAGAATTCTGGATCATGAATATCCTTGAATTAGTGGATTGTTTTGACTGGGAAAAAAGCGAATATATAAAAGAAACAAAATATATAAATCCGAATGAATTTTGGCCTGATGCTATTACAAGAGTGGAAATGATTGATGAAAAAACAAATGGCAGGAATATTTTTAGAGTACTTGATTTTCCGACCTATATTTTTATCAGTAAGCATCTGGAGGGTATTATTTTAGAACAAAAATTAAAACTGACTTTAGTGCGGACACAAGATTTAACGCAGGTTGTAGATGCTGATCCAAGCGACCCGACATTGGCAAAGTGGGGCCATGAGAATTTAGATTAAAAACAGGGGTTACAATAATCGGAATGAATATAATCCGACGTTTTAAAGGCACGGATTATAAATCCGCGCTATCCGGTAAAAACGAAATAACAAATGAAAAAAATAGTACTATTACTTTTACTCTTTCCACTATTCTTTTCCTGTAACGGACAAGGAAACAAAACAACCGAAACGACCTATAGCCAGAAACTGGAATACGGACTTAAAGGAGCCGTAAAAGAAGTAGTCACGTATATACATACCGTTGAAGATGGAAAAATACCCGAAAATACAGCGAAACCCTTCGGAAAAATTACGATGACGTTCGATAAGATGGGCAATGTTATTACCATAAATAAGATGTGGGATATTAAAAGTATCGGCAAATCGGAGTTTTTAAGCGTTTTTTCCGGCAAAGGAAAAGCCTTATCGTATAAAGAAACAGCACATCTTTACGATGGAGAACATACCGAAAATAGCTATAAATACATTTGGCTAGACGATTACAGTTATAATGTTCGCTCGGAGAAAGACAGTTCTTATTCAAACATTATTACCTTAGATAAAAATTACCGCTTACTCAAAAGTGTTTTCAAAAAGGAAGAGGTTGTAGAATCAATACAAGAGATTGAAACGATTTACAAAAACAATAAAATACAGGAAATTGCAAGTACGGAGACTGAAACCACCGATGGAAAAAAGACGGTGTCGTATCGCATTCAAGTCGCCCAGGAATATGACAATGAAGGAAACCCGACTGTACTTTATGGATATTACGACCTGAACAAACAAAAAGTGAAACATGTGTTGTACAAAGAATATACCTACTACTAAGAATGACCGAAAACGAACTACAAAAAATCTTAAAAGAAAAAATAGCACAAGGCGACTGTCTTAATAAGTCCGTACAGCAGATTTTACTTGACTATAAACAATCCGGCGGACAACAGGAAACAGCCCGGAAACTTATGGAACAAGTAGCAATTGACCTTTCAGAGGATGAAACCTTACAAGACAGAGCCTACGATATACTGGACATCGTTACCGGTTGGTGTAACCCCGAAATAAAAGTTTGGGACAGACAAAAACCAGTCCAACTAACCGATGGACTTCAATTGGAGGATGACGAGACAGGAGTCGTATTTAATCATTTTTCATTCTGTGAACTGGTAAAACACATCATGGTCAATTATGGAAAGATAGACTACGATTTAGCAACAGAAAAACTAAATGATTCCTATTTCGTAAAAGAACTCCGTACCATTAAGGACGTCGAATATATCACACATGAACTGGAATTTCATTGGGCAATGCTACTCGTTCACGGAGATATGTATTGGACAAAAGGAATACCCTGTAACTTTAATAAGTTTATAGACGAATATTTAGCCTGGGAAAAGGAAATAAAACAAAAATACAACTTGAAAAATTCATACGAGTATTACGATAAGTACTAAAAAGCCACTAACAAATGACCGTAAAGGACATAAATCCGCGTTATCAGGTGTAATTCAAAGACTATGGAAAACAAGCAATTATTTCATGTTATCTGGACTATTTTTAATGGATATCCCGTATGGGACAAAAGAGGTAATTGGCAAAAACTCGCCGATACTTATGCCGAATTAGAAAAGCACGATATCCATTATCATTTATACAAAGAATTAAAACCGGAATACTTAAATAAGACGCCGAAGCAGGAACTTTCGTTACTTCATGAAAAAGCAATAAACCAATTAAAATCCGACATTGAAAAATTGTGTAAGGAAAATCAGGATCGAATTGTTAATGGCTTGAACATCAAAATGCTTAAAGTTGATGCTTCAAAAGTTGAAATGCTGGTATTTTCCAATTCCAATGTAATAACTCAAAAAATCGCACGATTAAAAAGTAGAACGGCAACACTTCTGAGCTTCGAATATCCGGAAACCTATGTTGGTAAAGGAACCTGGGGAAAAGGTTTTTGGTGTTCCAACATTCTGAATAAAGAAGATTTAGCGATATCAATTATAAAGGACTTCCGATAACAGCGATCGGAGATTTCAGTTCATTTGATCGTTATCTCTTTAAAAATATAAGGATTGCGGTTCTGTTTAAAATAATCGTTTTCCTTTTTTGTCTATAAAAAACCAGATTCCGTTTTGTTTTACCAGAGCTGCTCCGTCTTTAAAGGCATCCACACTTTGGTAGACTTCCGGGAACAACACGTTTTGCTTAGCGTCTATAAAATAGCCTTTTCCGTCTTTCACCACTGCAAAAACACCTTCGCCGGAATACATCTCATCATAGACAAACGGAATCACGGTTTCCCCTTTTTTGTTGATGCAACCATATTTTCCCGATATTGGGATGATGGCCATACCGTCATAAAAGCTATAAACATTCGAGTATTGTATCGGTATAACTAAAGTTCCTTTTGTGTTCACAAATCCATATTTGTCATTTAAGGATACCGCCGCCATACCATCGCTAAAATGAGGATACCCATCATAACGTAAAGGCACTACCACTTCTCCTTTTTTATTGATAAAACCTGTTTTTCCATTGCGTTTTACTTCTGCCAGGCCATTTTGAAAAGAAGAGGGACTTTCGTATAGCGGCGGAATGACAATCTTTTCCTGTTTATCCATAAAGCCCCATCCGGATTGCCCACGGAGTTTTACAGCGGCCAGTCCTTCGTTAAAAGAAGTAAGATTTTCGATATCACGTCGAACCGGTTTTCTGTTGTTCATAGTATCGATGATATACCATTGACCGTTTTCTTTAACGGTAGTAATTTCTTCATTAAAATAACCCGCATCTTCATAAATAACCGGAATGATTTCTTTTCCGTTTTTGTCGATAAACCCCCATTTTTTGTTTAATTTCACAATCGCTCTGTTGCTCTCTTCAAAGCCGCCAATAAAATCATATTTAAAAGGCACCACTTCCCGACCTGTAGTATCTACAAGGCCATATTTATCGCCCAATTCAACGGCTGCCAGACCTTTGTGGAAGTTAAATACAAAGCTATATTTACAGGGTACGACATTACGTCCTTTTTTATCAATAAATCCGTATTTTTTATTGATTCCCACAGTGGCATATCCATTTTGGTACGGATAGAATCCGGTATAGATCGCCAGCGGATCATCGGTTTTGTATTCCTGAGAACACCCTTGTACACAGCTAAAAAGCGTTATAACGGCAAGTAATATCTTTATTTTGTTGAGCGTATTCATATGGATTGATGGCGTTTGAAATAGGATAATCAAATGGTTTTAAAAAAAACATAATCAAAATTAATTCCAGCGGAAGATATGGTTTATTTTGAAGAAAAAGTGTACAAAAATAACATTTTACCTAAAATTAAAATTTCGATCATTTTAGAAAATAATCACTATTTTCGTTTGCGATCTAATTCGTAGAATCGTCGCCTGATAGAACGAAAAGCACTTGCATTTTGTCCGGATGGGAAAGCCAATACGTTTAAATTTCAAAAAATGGAAAATCAGATATACAATTGGTTTGTTAAAAAAGGGAACATTCTGATTCAAAGAGACGACACTTGTATTTCGCTAAAACTTAACGGCGAAAAAGGAGAAAGTTGTTTGCTTACGCGTTCCGACAATGACGACATAATTCAGCTATTGACTAAAATTGCCAAGGAGATTTGGGAAGATCCTGACTATGAAAGAAAACCGTATCCAAAGCAACTTTGCCAGGAGGTTGATAATGTATATTATTGGGACATAGAGGAGTCAAGACTTATGATCAAGTACAATGAAATTGAAAATGCTGTAGAAATTGGCTGTGACGGAAGTCAGACACTGAATTTAGAAATTAACTATGCTGTAGAAATCATCCAGGTTTTAGAACATTTTAACCAATAAAAAAGGATTTTGTAAAGCAGATAAAAAGTTTTGTAAAAAAAGGAGCGATAGCGTAGTACAAAAGGAATCAGAAAAACGAATATGGAGTTAAAAAAAAGTACTGTCAACGATGTTGAAAAAATTTGTCTGTGCGAATACCGGGACGGTTCCCGACTTTCGGTAAATGTATGGGCTGCGATAAGTAGTGGGCGCCTTTTAATCTCAGGGCAAGATTTGGGCGATTTTGTTAAAGAGCGTTTTGCCGACAGCGATTATGAGTATTGGTACTCTTTTGATGTTGAAAACACGAAAGTTCTTATTACAAAACTGTCAGAACAAAACCCTACGCTTGATATAAAAGCACTATTAACTGAAAATTTTAGCGGTTTGGATGGTTGTCGAAACCTTCGGGATTTCTGTAAAGAATTTGATATCCGATACGATTTTAGTTCGCATATTTAAAGCTTAATTTCAGACGATTATATTTTACATCTACTCCGTATAATTGAAAATAAATAAAATTTTTACAACTAATTTATGGCAAGTGAACTGACAATTTTCAGCATTTATAAAATTCAAAATGAGGAAAAATACTTTTTGCTCCGAACGGAACGCCCCGGTTTTTCCAATGCATCTCAAGTTCAGGAGGATTTAGCCTATAAAATCGAGCAGGATAAACGGAACCATATTCTGGATCAGATTGGGGAAAATTATCAAAATAAGAAAACAAGCTTTGAATTGATTGGAGAACTTCAAGACTATCCAATTGGCGAAGAATTGTATCGTGACAACGGAAATTTCGAATTAAATAGTTACTATCTGGAAACGGAATCGGGATGGCCATGGATTATTTTGGGCACTGCAAATTCTGAAACCGAATTTTTAACGGCACTAAACGACGACGACGATTTACTACGACTTGAGCCGATTGGACAACCAAAGCAAATTACAGCAACGTTTGTAATCGAAAATGACTTTGACTTTTCTGAAATTGAAAATGGTACTGTAAAAGACCTTAGAGATATTTAAACGGAAGTTTTCAATTGAACTTTAATTTCCCGTCCTAACCTTAGCAGTAATTTTATGGAAACAGCATTTGAAATTGACGAACAAAAACTTTTACATTTTTTGACATCTGTAAAAGTCAACGATTCTTGTGGTGGTCATAACGATTTTTGGGAGTGGCATAACGAAACGGAAGAATTGAAAACC
>NZ_JASLCE010000132.1 GCF_030146175.1 Flavobacterium sp.
AACAGCTCGTTTATTTTGAAAATTTGAATATTTTAGCAAAAAAAAATCCCAATAATGAGAAATATAATGAGTATCCTGTGTTTTTTAAGCCTGCTATCCTGTAAGAAAACAGAAGAAGATATCAATGTAAAATCAAAAGAAATTACTCTAAACAAAGAATGGCAGGGCGATATAGCCATCTCGGATTTGGATTTTGCCAATTCCATCTATCCAACATGCAGGGTAAGCGGGGATTTTTTCGAGCGATCCGGTGAGCAAATGGAAGCGGATAAGACGGAATGTATTTTATCGAAAATTAAGTTTGATTATGAAAAATTAGAATCTGTTAAGGCTAGAGTTTCAGCTGGGAAAATAAACTCCAAAACGGAAGTTTTTATTAAAACGACTAAACCAAAACCTATTGAAGGTGCATCGCTTCCTCATCAGGCAACTTTATATGTAGAAGTTAATAACAAGGTTACCGATTCCATGATTATTTATCACAGTATAAATTTTGACATGGCTTTGGAGGTATCACAACGCTATTATTATCTTAATAAAGATATGATTTACCTATTGGATTTTTTTGAAAATGAATCCGGATCCGGGGCTAAAAAATGGGCACAATATAAAATAAACACCTCCGGAAAAATCATTTTAGTAAAACAAAAAATATTTTCTCCCGAAGATTTTGATGATAGTAGAGAAGCTTCCGAAGCCGAGAACGATATGGCGGAGGAAGTTGATAGGTCTTGGAACGGAAGCTATCATGCTGAAGGATCAAACGGAACCCTATTTGATATAACCATAAATTGGTTAGACGACATTTCGCTAACAATTACTGAAGATGGAATAAAGAATAGCTATCCAAATCTAAAAGCGATGAAAATGGGTGATGAGAAAATCAAAATCAATTATGATCTTTCCCTGAGTGATGAAATGGGAGTGATCTATATCAAAAAAAAGGAGAATGGTTTTTATATTTCCGGGAGCCCAATCTTTCCAATCCTTCCGGGTGCTGATGAAATGCCTCTGGATAAAATCAGATAATATATTTTAGGAGTAAAGAACAGTCTTAAAACGGCATACATAAAAAAACGCCTTCCTTTCGGAAAGCGTTTTGTATTACAATTTGGAGCGTCGGGTTTATTTGTCGATCGAACCCAGAACCCGTTTCATAAAGCTGTTTAAAGCTTCTTTTTTATCGGTTCCTTCTTTTACCATTTTGTTTACTTCCAATGCGCCATACATATTGGAGATTAGCTCTCCGATAACGTCTAGTTCTTCGTCTTTTAACGATGGAACTTCGGTTAACGCTTCCAGTACTTCGATGGTTTCGATGATATAATCCTGGTCGTTCTCTTCAATGAACTGTGTAAGTTGTTTAATTACAGGTAATTTCATAATTAAGCGATTTCATTTACCAATTCCGACAATACTTCTGCTTTGTTGGTTTGCGATTGGTTTACCAAGGCACCGTTAACGAAAGTAGCAAAAGTAGGCAAGTTACTCACATTAGCCAGTTTTCGCGATTCCGGAGAATTCTCGGCATCAACCAATACAAAAGTGATGTTTTCTTTTTCGGAAGCCAGTTTTTTAAATTTTGGCTTCATGATACGGCAGTTTCCACACCAGGAAGCAGAAAATTGTACTACTACTTTTTCGTTAGCATTGACCAACTCCTGTAGTTTATCTTCATTTAATTCAATTAACATAGCAATTTTTTTTAAGAATTAGTTATTTAAGTAGTTTGCAACACCTTCTCTGGTAGCAAACATCGCTTCTTTTCCTTCTTCCCAGTTAGCAGGGCAAACTTCACCTTTAGTCTGAACGTGCGTATAAGCATCGATAAGACGTAGGTACTCGTTTACGTTTCTACCAAGTGGCATATCGTTTACACTTTCGTGGAAAATTTTTCCGGTTTCATCTACTAAATAAGTAGCACGGTACGTTACATTAGAACCTTCGATAATAACCGTATCCAATTCGTCATTGTAATTAGCAGTTTCGATATCTAAAATACCTAAGATGTTCGCCAGGTTACGAGTCGTATCGGCTAAGATTGGGTATGTAACACCTTCGATTCCACCGTTGTTTTTTGGTGTGTTTAACCAGGCAAAGTGTACTTCGTTAGTATCACATGAAGCACCGATTACAATAGTGTTTCTTTTTTCGAATTCAGGTAAAGCTGCTTGGAAGGCGTGTAATTCAGTTGGACAAACAAAAGTAAAGTCTTTTGGATACCAAAATAATAATACTTTTTTGTTGTTTTTAGTTGCTTCTTCAAAGATGTTGATTTTTAAATTATCACCCATTTCAGAGATAGCGTCAATTGCAATGCTTGGAAATTTTTTACCTACTAATGACATAATTTTAATGAATTTTAAAGATTATTATTTTTTTGCAGTACAAAAGTAGCCAATTCTTAGTGGACCTTTGTATTAAGTTTGATTATTATTTTTTATTTTAATATAAATAAAATCTATCTGTATCCGTGGTTTTTACTTTATTTACCAGAGAACCGACAATTTATAAATTGGTTTTATATATTTGTTTTTATTAGCAGAAAAAAAAATTACGGTTTAATTTATTGTTAATAATCCTAAAAACTAACCGATTACGCACAAAAATAATTTATGAGTTTTTCAAATTTATTTCGAAAAAAATCCGTTGAAGACATATTAAAACAGGTAAAGCAGAATGCAGCCGATGGTCACGGAGCCTTGGGTAAGCATTTAACCACAAGAGATTTAACCGCATTTGGAATTGCAGCCATAGTAGGAGCCGGGATTTTCAGTACGATTGGAAAGGCGAGTTCCGACGGTGGTCCGGCTGTTATCTTTTTATTCCTTTTTACGGCGCTGGCCTGTGGATTTGCTGCTTTTGCCTATGCTGAGTTTGCTTCGATGGTGCCCGTTTCGGGAAGTGCCTATACCTATTCGTATGTGGCTTTTGGCGAATTAATCGCCTGGATTATCGGTTGGGCGTTGATCATGGAATATGCGATCGGAAATATTACCGTTGCGATTTCCTGGAGTGACTATTTTACCGGATTGCTCGCAAGTGGTGGCATACACCTGCCACAATGGATACAAATGGATTACCTGACGGCTTCCAACGGTTATGCTGAAGCCACTGCACTTATGCAGGGTGGGAAGTCCTTTGAAAACCTGAGTGCTGCGTTACAGGCGGCTCATGAGGCTTGGACCACGTCACCGGTTATCGGGTCGTTTCACTTTGTTGCTGATCTTCCTGCATTATTGATCATTATAATTATTACCTGGTTGGTATACCGCGGAATGAAAGAATCCCGTAATGCCAGTAACCTGATGGTGGTCGTTAAACTGGCGATTATTTTATTGGTTATTGCCGTGGGGGTATTTTATGTGGATACCGAAAATTGGAATCCGTTTGCACCAAATGGCGTTAATGGAGTTTTAAAAGGTGTTTCGGCCGTTTTCTTTGCTTATATCGGATTTGATGCTATCTCAACGACTGCTGAAGAATGTAAAAATCCCCAAAGGGATTTACCACGCGGAATGATGTGGGCAATCGTGATTTGTACGATACTATATATTGTAATTGCATTGGTATTAACCGGAATGGTTAATTATAAGGAATTGAATGTTGGCGATCCGCTCGCATTTGTATTTGAAAAACTTGACCTGAAATGGTTGTCCGGAATTATTGCTGTTAGCGCAGTTGTGGCCATGGCCAGCGTATTGTTGGTTTTCCAAATGGGACAACCGCGTATCTGGATGAGTATGAGTCGTGATGGTTTATTGCCAAAACGTTTTTCGAAAGTACATCCGAAATATAAAACGCCTTCTTATGCTACCATCGTAACCGGTTTTGTAGTGGCGATACCGGCTTTATTTTTAAACCTGACGATGGTAACCGATTTGTGTAGTATTGGAACCTTGTTTGCCTTTGTACTGGTTTGTGCCGGCGTTTTGGTATTACAGGATCGAAAAGACATACCACGCGGTAAATTTAAAACGCCTTATATCAATGCCAAATATATCGCGCCGGTATTAGTGATCGTAGGTTTGGTATTGGCCTTTACGGTCAATAAAAAAGCGACAATGGATTTTATTACCAATGTTCCGCAAATTAACGAGCCATCGGCTATTGTTACGGCTTTAACCAAAGAAGAAGCCACCGGAGTATACAATCAGTTATTGCAGGGGGATAAAGCACATATTGCTAAGGAAACGCAGGATTTGGAACACATTCTAAGTAATTATAAAGAAGAAGATGCCGGTAAATATGCAGAAATGGTTGCCGGATTACCCATAAAAGACTCGGTAAAATACGAAAGCGGACTGGCTTTATTCCAGCATAAAATTCCAATGTGGATCTTTTTTATCGTATTGATCGGATTAACCGTTTGGGCGTACAAAAAAAGTTTGTCATTAATTCCGCTTTTAGGATTGATCTGTTGTTTGTATATGATGGCGGAACTAAGCGTATGGAACTGGATTTATTTTACAATCTGGTTGTTGATCGGACTGGCTATCTATTTTGGCTATAGTCAGAAAAACAGTAAGCTAAACTTTAATAAAATTGAGCCGAAACTAAACGATTAAAAGGTTTTAAAAGACGAATAACACACAACAGGATGAGATTAGTAGTGGATAGTGGCTCTACAAAAGCCGACTGGATTGCATTGGATGGCAATGGGAATATACAGTTTACTGTGACAACCTTAGGGTTAAACCCGGAAGTGCTGGAAAAAGAGGAAATGTTGGAACGAATGTCACAACGTTTTGATATTTCGCATAATAGAGATCTGGTTACGCATTTGTTTTTTTATGGTGCCGGTTGTGGAACCGACCGAATGAAGAATTTTCTGGCAGGGGTTTTTAGGGAATATTTTCCAAATGCGGAAGTCGTAGTCCATGAAGATACCTATGCTGCGGTATATGCTACAACACCACAAGGAGAAGAAGCAATCGTGTGTATATTAGGTACGGGATCGAATTGCAGTTATTTCGACGGAAAAGAATTGCATCAGAAAGTACAATCGTTAGGCTATATCGCTATGGATGATTGTAGCGGAAACCGTTTTGGTCGTCATCTGATTCGCGCGTATTATTTTGGTACGATGCCAAAAGAACTGGCCGAAAAATTCGAAAAAGAATACGACCTCGATCCGGATGCGATCAAACACAATTTTTATAAAGTACCGAATCCAAATGCCTATCTGGCTACTTTTGCCAAATTCCTGATTCAGCATAAAGATCATGCGTTTATTCACGAAATTGTCGTAAAAGAAATGCAGTTTTTTGTAGATCATTATATTATGCAATATGAAAACTGCAAAGAAATACCGGTGCATTTTATCGGATCGATAGCTTATTATCTGAAAAATGAACTCCAGGAAATACTTGCGAAAAGTGGATTAACGCTGGGGAATGTCTACCGAAAACCGATTGACGGATTAATTAATTATCATACGGTATAAAATAAAATGGAAATAGCAATAATAGCCCATGACGGGATGAAAGCCGATCTGGTTCAGTTTTTAAACAAACACAAGAGCTTTTTGAAATCGGATGAGATAGCGCTTATCGCAACCGGTACAACCGGGAGTAAAGCGGAAAATGCAGGATTTAAGGTAACGCGAATGTTGTCTGGTCCTTTGGGAGGTGATGCGCAGATTGCGGCGCGCGTGGCTGAGGGAAAATGCAATATGGTATTGTTTTTTAAAGACCCTTTAGCAAAACACCCTCATGAGGCAGATATTAACATGCTCATAAGGGTGTGTGATGTACATAATGTGCCTTTGGCAACCAATGAGGCAACTGCCGAATTATTGATTAAGGCTATTTCTCAGCAATCATAGAGATTTCTACATTAACGTTTTTAGGCAAACAAGCCACCTGAACCGTTTCGCGTGCCGGAGCGGTTTTTTCGTTAAAATAAGCACCGTAAACGCCGTTTATTTTTGCGAAATCGTTCATGTCGCTAATAAAGATAGTCGTCTTAACAACGTTTTCAAACGACATACCAGCCGCTTCCAATACCGCTTTCATATTCTCCATAACCTGTTTGGTTTCCACTTCAATGGAAGAAGTGATCAATTCGCCGGTTTTAGGATCCAAAGCAATTTGCCCTGAGGTGTATAACGTACGGTCGTTTACCAGTACAGCCTGATTGTATGGACCGATTGGAGCCGGTGCATTTTCGGTAAAAATAATCTGTTTCATGCTATTGTGTTTTTTAATGATTATCGTAAACGACGATCCGGAAGACTACGCTTATCCCACTTGATATCGCTAAGAACAGAAGACTTGATTCCGATAAAAAAGCCCCAGTAGGAGTACGTTCCAAAAGGTACCCAGTTAAAACTCATTCGCCAGCTTAAAAGGTCTCTTTCAAAACGGAACTGCGTAAAACTGACCCCTTTTCGGGCAAAATCGTATCCGGTGGAAACCCCAACTTTCCATTGTGGTGTTAAGTCAATATTTCCGGAAACCATCAGGGAATTGGTAACAATCTCGTTTTCACGATTGTTGTTTCCATAAGTTAGGGAGTAGGCAAATTGTAAATCCCAAGGGAGTGCCAGTTGGTAAAACCCTTTAAATTTGTCTTCACCGTCGTCTTTTTTGTCTTTAAATAAACTATGTCTGTTATCACTCAGGTCGGTAGCGCGTCCGAATAAATCATCGCCACGGCCTCCGTTCATAACATTCTGATCGTTCGTTTTTGTGTCTTTATCCGAGCTTGGTCCGAAATCGGAACTGGAAAGGCTGTAATTAATAGTAATGTTGGCACTGGTCATACGGAACAAACTACCTCCGTTGTCGATATTGAACTTGTTGATTTTTCTACCGGCATTGTCAATGGCATATAGATCGAGAGTAGATCCAAAGTTGACATTCATTTTGTTGTTAAAGAACTGTGTTCCTCCGGAAACCATTATCGGTGACCACGCAAGCGAGTCGGCTGCCATATTGTAATTCGTGGAAAAGTTCAGATTGTTTAACAGCATAACCTTTTTCGGTTCCGTTTTGGTTTCGTCTTTATCGCGTACTTTGGCTTCGAAAGTATTACTCAGTGTAAAACCGACATTGTTTGCCATGGTTCTTCCGGGAGCACCGAAGATTCCGTTTTCGAAACGCGAGTAATCAACCCGTGTCGTTCCGGTAGCATCGATCGCATAGGTATCGTAATAGTTGCTAAAGCTTGGTAGATAGGAATAGGAAACGCTCGGACGCATTACGTGACGAATGGCCTGGATTTTTTTATCATCTCCGAAATTAAACGTACCGTAAATAGTCGTTCCGATGTTGGAGGTAAAGTTATAAGTGCGATACGCGTCAAAACCGTTGATGTCGTTGGTAACAACCATATTTTTTGAAGCGTCGAATTCTTTGCTGATGGTTTTTAAGTACCATACTTCGCTATAGTTGGTTCCGGCGGTAACACTAAAATACTTGAATACTTTAAAGTTGGTACTGATCGGAATACTATGTTGGAAACCAACTTTGGAATCCCGGAACATTTGAGGGGAGAAAAACAGGGAATCGGTTGTACGGATTCTGTTTTCGGCTCTAAGGTTGTATTGGAAGTTGATGTTTTTAAAGATTCCTTTTTTAAGTTCGTCTCTTTTAGCAAACGGGAAAATACGATCCACACTGGCCTGGAAAGTAGGTAGCGTCATGTCGATAATTTCCGTATTGGTATTCTGAGAGTGCGTAGCGGTTACCGAATAGTTCACCTGAGGAACGGTTTGTAAGGTCTGCGAATAGGAAACCGAAGAACTCATGTTGTTATTCAGGGAAGAACCGACGTTGAGCATGTTTAATGTATTACGGAAATACTGACTACTACCTAAGTTAACCGATGCTGAAAATCGGGAATTAGGACTGGCTTTAGCATCCTGAGAATGCGACCATTGGATGTTGTATTCGCGTCGTTTGGTATAATCGGGGAATCCTCTTTCACTTTGAATCTGATTTTCGAAACGTATATTAACCCGTCCGTTAAAGGCATAGCGTTTGGCATAACTGCTTTCAAATCGTAAGGCATAACTTCCGTTGGTATAATAATCTCCCAAAACCGCAAGGTCGTAATAATCGCTTAAGGCGAAATAATAACCACCGTTTTGAAGGAAATAACCACGATCACGGGTGTCACCAAATGAAGGAATGATAAAACCGGAAGCGGATGTTTCGCTCATCGGGAAATAACCAAATGGTAACCCTAAAGGAGTCGGTACATCGGCGATAACCATATTGGTAAGACCTACAACTACTTTTTTACCCGGTACAAATTTGATTTTTCGCGCCAGGAAATAATATTCCGGATCGTCAATATTTTTAGAAGTGGTAAAACGGGCATTTTTCATAAAATACACCGAATCGTTTTCTCGTTTGGAAACCTCTGCTTTGATACGGAAATCCGTTTGTTCGGTTCTGGAGTTCCAGATTTTGGCTTTTTTTGTCTTAAAATTGAAGCGAATTGAATCGGGTTCGACTACGTTTTGTCCTTGTTTAAAATAGGGGAATTGGGTGTAATTTCCTAAACTGTCTTTGATTCGTCCGGCATATACTTCGTCTTTATCATAGTCCAAAATGATGATTCCGGACTTTAATTCGATGTCTTTATAGTATAATTCCGCTTCGTTATAGAGGGTAAGTTGTTTCTTTTTTTGATCGATTTTTTCGTAATCTTTCGCTTTACGCTTGACAATAGCGTCTATAGAGGACTTCTTTTTTTTGATCGTATCATTCTTGGTTTCGACAGTCGGTTTTTTAAAACTGTCGGGGGTTAAATGGATACTATCTTTCTGTTTTTCAGCGGGTATGTTTTTAGTTTGGGACCGGTTTTCCTGTGAATAGATTTCATGTTTTCCTACGAGAAGAAAAAATGACAATAAAACGATATGAAATAAGTTTGTACGCAAAGGTTTTAATACTATTTTTGTAAAAATATGGCTCAATTTTTGACGGTTCAAACTTACATATATTTTTTCTCAAAAATAAGCATTTAATAAAATTATAACCAATATCGATAAATATCAAAGACAATGAGAGGGAACATCAAGTTTAATTTTATAAGTTCAATTTTTTTACTACTGTTTTTCCATACTGCTTTTGCTCAAAATAATACGAAATTCAAAGTCGTTTTAGATCCGGGACACGGTGGTAATGACTTTGGTGCGGTTTATCACGGCTATGTTGAAAAAAACAACGCCCTGAACGTAGCATTAAAAGTAGGGAAATTGTTGGAAAAAGACCCTAACATACAGGTAATTTACACCCGTAAGACCGATGTTTTTATCGAATTGGACGAAAGAGCCAACATTGCGAACCGAAATGACGCTAATATTTTTGTGTCAATTCACTGTAATGCCAATAAAAATCTGGCCGCTTCCGGAACCGAAACCTATGTAATGGGGGTTACCCGTAACGCGTCCAACCTTGAAGTAGCGAAAAAAGAGAATGCCGTGGTTACGATGGAGAGCGATTATAAAATGAAATACGACGGATACGACCCGAATTCTCCGGAATCGTTAATCGGAATGACACTTTTACAGGAAGAGTATATCGAACAAAGTATCGATTTGGCGGCCCGTATTCAGGATGGTTTCGAAAACGGATTGGGACGAAAAAGCCGTGGTGTAAAACAGGCAGGATTCCTGGTATTGCGTAAAATCTATATGCCACGCGTATTGATCGAGATGGGATTCGTATCCAATAAAGACGAAGGATCGTATTTGAGCTCGGATAACGGTCAGGAAGAATTGGCCAAAGCGATCGCCGATGCCATTACCGGTTATAAAAAAGAATACTTCGTGCCGGGCGTTTCCGTTGGAAGAGACGAAAGACCAACACCGTCTAAAACGGTCGAAAAAGAACGGGAAAAAGAAAAAGATACCAAAGTAGTAAAAGTGGATTCGACTAAAGTTACCAAAGAAATTAAAAAAGAAATCAAATCGGTTGCTTCTTCAAAAGGAGTGGTGTTTAAAGTGCAGATTTCGGCCAGTGGTAAAAAATTGGATTTAACGCCAAGTAACTTTAAAGGGCTGAATAACATTTCGATGGAAGAAGATAAGACCATTATTAAATATTACTACGGACAAGTGAAAGAGCATTCCGAAGCCAAAGAACTTTTAAACGAAGCCAAAGAAAAAGGCTTTACATCGGCCTTTATCGTGGCCTTTAAGGATGGTAAAAAGATTAGTATCCAGGAAGCATTGAAATAAATAATACTGTAGGTAAAATATTTATTTTTAATTTTGCTCATTAAATATTTGAATTTTGAAAATCACTAGAGAAGTTAAAACAGCAATTTTAGTCATTACCTCTATATTGGTATGTTTATGGGGTTATAGTTTCCTGAAAGGGAAAAATCTATTCGACTCCAACCGTAAATTTTATGTTGTATATGATAACGTGGAAGGTTTATCGCCTTCGGCGGCCGTAACGATAAACGGATTGGTAGTTGGAAAAATATCCGCTATCGAAATCCAGCCAAACACCGGGAAATTATTGGTGGAAATGCAGATTAAAAACGATTTCGCCATTTCGAAATCAAGTGTGGCCAGTATTTACGAACCGGGATTTATCGGTGGAAAACAAATTGCAATCCTTCCGAATTTTAAAGATACCAACATGGCACAGTCCGGCGATTATTTACAAGCCGATGTGAAATTAGGATTAACAGCCAAATTGGAAGACAAACTGGCGCCGATTCAGGAAAAACTGAATAAAGTTCTGGAAAGTACCGATGTATTGCTAACCAACATTAATAATGTAATGGACGCGCAAACACAGGCGAATCTAAAAAACAGCCTGGCGGAATTAAACAAAACATTGACGAACTTTAGTGCGGCTTCGGTAAATGTGAACCACTTACTGGCAGATAATAAAGGAAAACTTGATCATACGATTACGAATATTGATAAAGTATCGACCAATTTTGCGAAGATGTCCGATTCATTAGCGAAAGCAAACATTGGTAAAACGGTTAAAAACCTGGAAAGTACCTTAGCGAATGTCGACAAGATCATGAACGACTTACAGTCCGGAAAAGGATCTATGGGGAAATTGTTAAAAGATGACGCCATGTATAAAAATCTGGCAGGCGCTTCCAAACAATTGGAACTATTGTTAGGCGATATGAAGCTAAACCCGAAACGATATGTACATTTCTCTTTATTCGGAAAAAAAGCAGCTCCTTATGTAGCGCCGGAAGAAGAGAAAACAACAACAGAACAAAAACAATAAGCATTAATCTATACTTTATATGAGTTATTTAGATAATATACTATTTGCCATTATCCTTGTTTTAGGAATCGGTTTTTTTGCACAGAATGTCAAAAAACTGATCCGTAACATTAAATTAGGACAGGATGTTGACCGTACGGATAATCCAAAGGAAAGATGGCGTAACATGGCAATGATTGCCTTAGGTCAATCGAAAATGGTTAAAAGACCGGTTGCCGGAATATTGCACATCATAGTATATTTAGGATTTATCATCATCAATATTGAAGTATTGGAAATCCTGATTGATGGTTTATTCGGAACACACCGCGTTTTCTCCTTTTTAGGCGGATTCTATAATGTATTGATCGGTTCGTTCGAAGTATT
>NZ_JASLCE010000133.1 GCF_030146175.1 Flavobacterium sp.
GACTGATCCTTCGAACTTAAACGCATATACCCTATCGCTTTCATAATCAGATATCTTATCCTTACAAGGTAGGGATATATGACCTGCTATACAACTATATTGTGCTGTTTATTTATCGGTTAGACACCAATATCTAAAGCAGATAGAGGTATTTGGCAGGCATTCAAAACCAATACGAATAAATAATCGACCTTCTAAAGTCTAGAATTGCCTGTTATCCATTTTATTATTTCCAAAGAAACACCTTTGACAAGAAATACATTTTCACATCTAAACTATATATTTATATTACCTTTACTACAAACAAGAACATTGATAGACAATAAGCTATTGAACTACTTAATTTTATACTGATATTATATAGATCATGCTTACTAAAAACTAATTCACAACGGCACACCCACGAACCAAAATTTAGTCTCTAAAAACAGCAGCAAAACCATTTAAAAACTTTAAAAATCAATAACTTATTAAACCAAACTTGTTATAGCAAAATATAAAAAGCATCTGAAAATTTTTCCCTTCTAACATAATAAGGTCTAAAAAACATAACAATGACAGACGTACATTCTAAAGAAATAAGGAGTTTTAACATGAGTAGAATAAAGGGCAAAAACACCAAACCTGAACTGCTGGTTAGAAAATTTCTTTTTTCACAAGGATTTCGATATCGTCTACATGACAAAAAATTACCCGGCAAACCAGACCTTATTTTACCCAAATATAAAACAGTAATATTTGTAAATGGATGTTTTTGGCATGGTCATGAAGGCTGTAAATATTTTGTTGTTCCCAAGACAAGAACAGAATGGTGGTTGAATAAAATTAATACTACTATTTCTAATGATAAAAAAGTGATATTATCTTTGCAAAATTCGGGTTGGAAGATAATTACAATCTGGGAATGTGAATTAAGGCTTAAAAAAGCAGATAAAACATTAAATCAATTACCTTTTCTAATCCAGAATTAGTAATTTCCACCTCACCTTCTAAAGTCAAAACAACAAAACACTTTTAAAATGATTAGCCAGATTCTGCTTTATATAAATCCATTATTGTAAATTTGTGACTACTTAATGATTAGAATGAATAGTGTCCTAGAACCAGAATTAGTACTTGAAAAAATAAAATTTTCAATAAAAAGATCAGTAGAAGAAAGCAAAACTTTAACAGACAAAGAAGCTGTAATAACACATTTTGCTCATTCGGGCGAATTTAAACGTGAAGCACTTATATATATAACCGAAATTCTCAAAAAAGAATACCCAGATGTTGTTTTTAATAAAGAGGAAATATCTGAATTAATTGACACCGGGAATATCCGAAATGAGGATATAGTTTTTACTGAACATGCCAATACTACGTTTAGTTTTATAGATTTATTCGCAGGCATAGGAGGTTTTAGACTTGCGCTTCAAAATATTGGAGGAAAATGTGTTTTCTCCAGCGAATGGAACAATTATGCAAAAAAGACGTATAGTTCTAATTTTGGTGAAGTTCCATTTGGAGATATTACTCAAATTGACGAAAATACCATTCCTGATCACGACGTCCTTGTTGGCGGTTTTCCTTGCCAGCCCTTTTCTCTTGCTGGTGTAAGCAAAAAAAATGCATTGGGTAGAAATCATGGATTTAGAGATGAAACCCAAGGAACACTCTTTTTTGATATAGTAAGAATACTTGAAACCAAAAGACCCAGAGCTTTTTTATTAGAAAATGTAAAAAATTTAGTTTCACACGATAAGGGTAATACTTTTAGAATAATTCAGGGAACGTTAAATGAACTTGGATATAATATTCATTGTAAGGTTCTTGACGGAAAACATTTTGTGCCACAACACAGAGAAAGGATTGTAATTGTGGGCTTTGACAGAAATGAATTTAATGGAGAGGAAAATTTCATTTTCCCTGAAATACAAAACAATAATCATGCTATCAGAACCATTCTGGAACCAAATGTTTTAGACAAATACACCTTAAGCGATAAGCTTTGGAATTATCTTCAGGAATATGCAGCAAAACACAGAGCAAAAGGCAATGGCTTTGGCTATGGCCTTACAAATTTAGATAGTATTAGCAGAACTCTTTCAGCCAGATATTATAAAGACGGCGCAGAGATTTTACTTCCGCAACATGGAAGAAATCCACGACGTTTAACTCCACGGGAATGTGCCAGATTACAGGGATATCCGGATAATTTTAGAATTCCCGTTTCAGATGCGCAAGCATATAGACAATTCGGCAACTCGATTGTAGTTCCACTTATGCAGGCAGTTGGGCAGGAAATTGTTGAAGTCTTGAATAGAAATAATATCTGACAGTTAACTTTCTCACTCCATCTGCAAGAAAGTGTTTTAATAAAAAGTATTACGAAATTAATATTTTTCATATTTTTAGTTCTCCAAAACATATTTCTATGTCTGAAACTCTTTACACAGCAATAAATACAGTTAAAGCCAGTAAATTTTCATTTTGTAAGTTTGCGAGCCCCAATGATGCAGGTACAACAGGAGCCCATCAGGCAGGCCTTTATATACCTAAAAACTCGTATAAACTTCTTTTTGATAAGCCGGGAGTGAAAGGGCAAAACAAAGAGCGTTTTGCAGAGATTACTTGGTCAAACGGCACTACTTCACAATGTTGTTTAAAATATTATGGGGGTGGCACCCGTAATGAATATCGAATTACACGTCTTGGAGTACATTTCAAAGTAGATGAACTCGTTATTATATGTAAAACTTCAGAAGATGAATATTCCGGATTTAAAATTTCAGATGAAGTGGAACAAGAGATCTTCTTAAAAGAATTCGGAATTAAAAAGCAACATACAAATGCTTTGATTCCAAATGGATCCAGTACATCAGAAGTAGAACAGCAAGCACCAGTAGAAACTGAGACTCAATATGAAATTGAACTATTTCCTTCAGAAGAAACAGAAATTCTGTCTGCAAGTTTTAAACCTAAAGCACATATACTTACATTATTAGGCGAAGAACTTATTAAAGACCCTGTAATGGCAATTTATGAATTAATTAAAAATAGTTATGATGCCGATGCAAAAAAAGTAGAAGTTCACTTTAATAATATTCAAGATCCAAAACAGGCTAACATTATTGTAAAAGATTCCGGAACCGGAATTAAAGAGGAAGTACTCAGAGATGTCTGGTTGGAACCTGGCACAGCATATAGAAAACCTTATGATACTTTTGGCAAAAGAATTATAATCAGAAGCCCTATTTTCAAAAGGGTACCTATGGGTGAAAAAGGAGTTGGAAGATTTGCAGTTCATAAACTTGGAAACAAGATAAAATTAATCAGCAGACCCTCTGAACTTATTCTTGATAATAACGGGGATGTTTTGGAAAATAAGTTATTGGACTATGAAGTAGAGATAGAAATCGATTGGAAAATTTTTACACAATCGAGTTATTTATCTGAGATCAATATAGAATATAAAAAAAATACAGACAAAAAAAGTTTTTATTTCCAGAATAGCTCGGGAACTTATATCAAAATATCAGATTTAAAAGAAACCTGGAACAGAGGAATGGCCAGACAGCTTAAGCGTCATACTCTGGCTATGACTTCTCCAAAAAATGATCCACAAAAATTTCTGATTGATTTAAACTTTTATAATAACTGGCTGGATAGATTTCCTGAAATTGATGAGCTATTACTTCAAGCACCATATAAACTTACAGCGATTTTAGACAAAGATTACAATCTCCAATTCGATTATACCTTTAAGCTAGCCAATAATCCAACTATTGGCTCACGGGAAATTAAAGCTGATATAGGTGTAAATATTATGGGAAGTTTGCGTCCTGTTTTAAGAGCCTATTATGAAGAAAAAGGGTTTGAAGATATCAAAATTGAAGAATTACTGAAAGAAAAGGAAAAAGATCCTCTACCATTTGGAGGATTGATCATTGAGTTATATTCTTATGACCTCGATTCACCATCGTTAAAAGATGTTACCTATACGCCAGATGTACTAAAAAAAGCCATAAAAGACCAACATGGTATACGAGTTTTTAAAGATGACTTAAGAGTATATGATTATGGAGAACCAGATAATGACTGGCTCGGATTAGACTTAAAACGTGTTAATAATAAAGAATGGTTTTCAAATAATCAGAATATTGGATTTATATACTTAGATTCTGCAAACTCTGGTGCTTTGATTGAAAAAACAAATCGTGAAGGCTTTTTAAATAATGAGAGTTTTGATTTTTTCAAAATTGTTATTGAATATATATTGCTTCAGTTCAGGATAGAGAGGCAAAAAGATAGGCAACAATGGATTTTGTTTAATAAAAAAGAGAAAAAAAATTCATTCAAAGATCGTATTTCAAACTTTATGACTCTAGTTAATGAAATTGAAATTGATGATGAAGAAAAGCAGAAATTACTTAATGAAGCTACACAAATAGAAAACGATTATGAAAAAGCACAAGACACATTATTAATACCAGCCGGAGTTGGTATGACTGCCTCTGTCGCTTTACATGAAATAGAAAAACTGGTTCCAAGAATGGAAGAAACAGTTGAAGTTGCTCCTATAGATACGGAAAAAATAAGGACCCAAGTAGAAGAACTTGATGAATATGTATCTGGCATACTCTCTGTTTTAAAACAAGCCGGGACAAAACCTATTGACATTAAAGAAGTAATTGATCTGGCCGTAAATAATTATCAACTTAAGCTTAAAGTAAGAAAAATTGAAATAGAGAAAGATATTCCTGAAGATATTGGATTATTTAATTGCGATAAGAGGTATGCCATTACAATGCTTATGAATCTTATTGATAATAGTATTTATTGGCTTGACACAATCAATAAAGATAAAAAGACTATACTCATCAAAGCATACAAAAATGAAGGAGCTACACATATAATTATTGCTGATAATGGTCCTGGTTTCAAAGATGAATTACATGAAATAATAACTCCTTTTTTTTCCAGAAAAGAAGGAGGCATAGGAATAGGAATGTATTTGATAGACACCATCATGATGAAATATGGTAAACTCAAGATATATACTGACAATGACAATACAGAATTACCCGACACATATAATGGAGCTATTGTTGAATTAATTTTTAATAAAAACTAAGATATGATCATTGGTCCCCAAGTTGCATTTGTTGATGATATTCAGGCTCAAATACAACCACTAAAAAATTCTATTCATGAAATGCATGCTGGAAGTATTTTTTTTAATGCTTCACCAGATGTCAACAATTATCCTGCGGAGCCTATTGAAAGCGTTAAATTAGTCTTTCTTGATCTTCATTACGGAACTATGGAGTTTGATGCTTATATATCTGCACAATGGGTATCTCGCATTATAGTCCCAAATTCAAAATATATCCTTGTAATTTGGTCAAAAGACACTGATAAACAAGAAGAATTGTTAGCAGTTCTTGCAGAAGTTCAACTATACCCAACTTATGTTGAAGCTTGGCAAAAAACAGATTTTAACATCGACACCTTTGATTTTAATTCTAAGATAGATCAATTAATTGAATCCGCTTCAGACAATAAAAAAACAACTGATGTTATATTTGGGCAAATTCTAGAAATTGAAGATGATGGCTATCTCATTAATTGTTTGTTAAATTTAGAAAAAACGACATTCCAAGTAAGAAAATTTGATCAAGAATTATTTTCAGGCTTAGAAGATTTAAAAGTTGGTAATTTCATTAGAATTTCAATGAGTACAGAATTAGGAACAAGACAAATTAACGTATTTAAAGAAGATTCTGATTTGTCCCAGAAATTTTTAACTATTGATTATTTTGAAGATCTAAAAGATACAGCTTTTTTTATAGAAGATAATGACTAAACTATGAAAGTAACATTTAAAGATGTAGGACAAGGTGACTCAATTATATTAGAGTGGGAAAAATCTGGAGTACAAAAAATAGGCATAATAGATTGTAACAAAAAAGGCAAAATAAATCCAATTGTTGAACATTTAAAGACTTTAGATTTCCTTAAAGAAATTGAATTTATAATTTTATCTCATCCCCATTCTGATCATTTCTCTGGAATGATTGAATTATTAGACTATGTAAAAAATAAAAATATCACAGTTAAAAAATTCGCACATACTTTATTTATTCTAGGAAGAGATTTTTACAACTATCTTAAATGGGTTGAGATTGATACTGCAGCACTTGCTGATCTTTGTGAAATTATAAAAAAAGTTAGCGAACTCAAAGACTCTAACCACATTATGAAAATGGAATTTGTTCAAGAACGTTGGAGAGAAGATTTAGGCGACAATTTATATTTAAAATGCTTATCTCCAAGCCAAGAAGAAGCAGAGCGATATATGGCAATTGTCAATGGAGAACCAGAGAAAAATAAAAAAGCAGCAAGTAGCGGAGCAAATTATTTGTCAACTTTATTCTGTCTTGTAAAAAACGACAACTATTTCCTACTTACTTCTGATAGTGAACCTATTACATTTGAACGCTTATTAAAAGAAAAATCGCACGATGAATTATTAGAAAAATTTTTATACATAGGACAAATGCCCCATCATGGTGCATCTAAGAATTATCATAAGCCATTCTGGGATCATATTATTAAAACTGATGAAAGGCATGCAGTAGCTTCTGCCGGAGAGAATGCAAAATATAAGCATCCTCATTTCGAGGTATTAAATAATTTTTTTAAAGATGGATATAATATTCATTGTACAAGCCTTTATAATGGCTCTAAAGAATTCCTCAATCATTTAGTTGAATTAAGAAGTTTAAGTGGTAAACTAGATACATTTAGTACTCTTATAGACTCTTATACCGATGGCGATAAAGTTTTTCAATAATTTTTAGACAAAATTAGCGATCCATAATCTTTCTCAAAACCTTCAAAAACGCAAATAAAAGTTCAAAAGCACTCCCATCCATGGTACAAAAGCTCCAAACGTTGTTTGGAGCTTTTTTGTTTTTATATCCTTTATGCTACCACACCTTCTCTTCGCTTGGGTATTTAAAGAACAAATGCAAACCTCATCCCGAGACACATCCACACCATAGGGATTTGATAATGATTGAAATTTCGCACATTTTTTTCACTACTAATACTATTCCGTATTGGCTTTTTTATTATTTTAGTCAACGGCTCGCTGCATTGTTTACGTTTCTGCTAAATTGAACTTTCCATCTAATTTATCCGCCACTTCACCAAGCTGCCGAACCATTAGCTACAATTAAAAAACAATATGGCAAAAAAGAAAACATTACCGAAAGACTTTAAGGAACTTCTTAAGAAAGGAGACATTCAAGAACTTATTCAACTATTTGATAAATGCGAGATAGAAGCTCGTGGTGGCTACAGCAAAGGAACAGCATTGTCGTTTGCAGAATGCCCACACGAATTAGCCAAATGGCTGGTTGAACAGGGAGCCGATATAGAAGCACTTAATGATTATAGCTACACGCCACTTCAGGAGAGTTCTAACCAACGTTTTTCGAGCAACATTACGAGTCTATTAGAATTGGGCGCAAATGTAAACACAAACACTCGTCAAGGAACAGCGTTACATTGTGCTGCAAAAAACCATAATACTGAGAACATAAAAATACTGCTTGAACACGGAGCCGACATTAAGGCTTTGGTTTCGGACGGTTATGGCGACTACACCCCATTGGAGTCGGCTTTGAGGAGTTGTAATAATATCGACATAGAAGATACCCTTGAAATTTCCAAAATATTACTAAACGCCAGTACTGAGAAAACAGAAAAAATGAAAGAATTCGTTACTGAAATCGGAAAAAGGTTTGAACAACACCGACCGAATTTTTATGATGAAGAAACGGAACAAACAAGCAATGCTTTAGATGAACTTTACAGTATCTTCGAGGTTGACCCTGTTCCAAGACGGATCGTATATGACGGCAAATCGCCTATTACCGTCACAGCTACAACCTGGCAGAAGCAACACGAAGAATTATGGGGGCTTTTGGTTCCCGGACGTGGTGCGGCACAAACCGTACAGGGAGAAGTTATTCGTATCACAGGAAAAGTAGCCCGGGAATTACTAGACAATGGAGGTGGCAATTGGGACATTGAATATAAAAAAATGGTAGACGGTTATTTCAAATATATTCAGCAAGAAAATCAACTTTCCAAAGAAGAAATAGAAGAACTGGCTATTATTACAAATGAAGTAAAAGCTAAAAATACTGAAAACATATATGTAATGAGTGAATTAGGCGTAAAATGGGTACTTAACAATCCCATTCCTAAAAGTTTAGCTGTAACAGATTATAACCGTTAAAGAGCTATAGCGAACAAGGGCTTTTAAAATGGCGGAGTAAGCACATAATCTAATTATACGCGAAAGTGCTTTTTAATTGCCCTCTGCACAAGTTTTTCATTTCATATTTTACCAAACAGGTAGTGCCCTTTTTTCGAGGGATATTCATTATCCCTTTTATTGCTTTAGCGAACTTCTTTTTTTCACGAAGCAAATGAACGCCGTTGTTTGATTTAGCGAAATTGTAATGATTATAGTCGCAAAAACGCAATACAAAAAATGGGCTTTTGTTACTGCATTAATTAAAAGCGACCGTTCTATTTCAAAATATATTTTATATTTTACTGATTATCAATTATTTTTGACTACATTTGTACCAATAAAATACAAACAGGTTTCTGTTGACTTCTCTGGAATAGTTTAAAACATTCTTTTTCTCTCTCTCAGTTTTTGCTTTTTTCAGGTGCCATTTTTTAATCTTAATTTATTTACTTATGAATATTTTTGTTGGCAACCTGAACTTTAAAACCTCTGAAGAACAATTGTTAAACGCATTTGCTACGTTTGGAAAAGTTACTTCGGTTAAAATCATCACAGACAAATTTTCCGGACATTCAAGAGGGTTTGCTTTTGTAGAAATGACAGAATTAGCAGAAGCAGAAAATGCGATAACCAATTTGAACAATTCTGAACTGGATTCCCGTATGATGGTAGTAAAAGAAGCGCTACCTCAAGAAAACAACACTCCCTTTAAGAAAAAAAACTACTAGTAGTAATAGTTCCCTTTTCTAATACATATTCTTTACGATTTAAAAATCTCCCATCATTTAAATCGTAAAAGGAAAACAGCAATCATCTCAAAAGATATTTCTTTTAGGTGGTTTTATAAGTCTATTTTACATACTAAAAACATCGGTATTCCGACACTCCTATAATGAACTTTAAAAATTTAAATATAATACCGCCTATTATAGAAGCCATAAATCTGGCCGGATATAAAGAGGCGACCGAAATTCAGCATCAGGCGATCCCTCCTATTTTAGAAGGTAAGGACGTAATCGGTTGTGCGCAAACGGGAACCGGAAAAACGGCCTCATTTGCGATACCTGTTTTGCAATTATTACACCAGAATCCTACCGTTAAAAAAGGTATCCGAACTTTAATATTGGCTCCCACAAGAGAATTAGCAATACAAATTGATGAAAATTTCAAAATGTATAGCAAAAAACTATCATCAAATCATTTGGTGATTTTTGGAGGCGTACCACAAGAACCCCAAATAAAGGCTCTTAAAAAAAATATTGAGATTCTGATTGCCACCCCGGGTAGATTATTAGACCTACTGGCAAGTGGCCATGTCAACCTATCCGCTATCGAAATACTGGTACTTGATGAAGCCGATCGTATGCTAGATATGGGATTCGTAAAGGATGTCAAAAAAATAGTGGCAAAGCTTCCGTCAAAAAGACAAACCCTGTTTTTTTCGGCAACAATGCCTCCCGAAATACGGAAACTGGCACATACTATGGTATACAACCCTATAGAAATCAATGTGACTCCCGTTTCATCTACCGCACAAACTGTAAAACAGTCGGTGTATTTTGTAGATAAAAATGAAAAGTTTGACTTACTTATGAATATTCTGGACGATTCTTCGATCGAGAGATCCTTAGTTTTCGCCCGTACAAAATATGGAGCCGACAAGTTAGCGAAAAGGCTGGCTAAAACAGGAATCTATGCCGCCGCAATACATGGCAATAAGTCCCAAAATGCCCGACAAAAAGCATTAAATGATTTTAAAAACAATCGTATTCGCGTTTTAATTGCAACCGACATTGCAGCAAGAGGAATCGACATAGATGAATTACCACATGTTGTCAATTACGAATTGCCCAATGTACCGGAAACCTACGTTCACAGAATAGGAAGAACAGGACGTGCCGGAATGCAAGGTATTGCTATTTCATTTTGTGATGATGAAGAGAAAAAAGAATTGAAAAGCATTCAGAAACTAATTGGTCCTAGCACAATGGTCCTACATCCCAAAAAAAGCTACTCCATTCCCGTTTAATTTAAAAGAAATCAATAAATATGGCAGATTCGTTTTCAAAAAAAGAGAACAATAAAAAGAAGCAAAAAAAGCAACAAGATAAAATATCCCGCAGGGAAGAACGGAAAACAAACAACAATAAAGGAAAAAGCCTTGACGATATGATTATTTATATCGATGTCAATGGAAACTTTACCTCATTACCTCCTCATCTTCAGAATAAGGAAGAGGATTTTGCAAAAGCAAAACGGGCTAAAAAGGCTCAGGCAGATATGCTCGACTCTGATTTTTCAGGCATAGTGTCTTATATGAGTGAGAAAGGATATGGGTTTATCACGGAAGATAACACCAACGAAAACGTGTTTTTCCACTACGGCCAATTAAACGAACCTGTCAGCAAGGGCGATTTGGTTCACTTTAAAAAGGAGCAAACACCAAAAGGCTATCAGGCCACAACTATTAAAAAAAAGTAATATAATAACAAATTAAATAAACAAGAGATGCAAGAAGGCACCGTAAAATTTTTTAATGAATCCAAAGGGTTTGGATTTATTTTTCAGGAAAGTAATAATACCGATATTTTCGTCCACAGCACGGGACTATTAGATAATATTAAAGAAAATGACAAAGTTGTATTTGACGTAGAAAAAGGTAGAAAAGGACTAACGGCAATCAATGTCAAAAGAAAATAAATGCCTGTTCTGTTTGTAAAAAGGTGTGTATAAATTTTATACACGCCTTTTTTTATTTTAAAACCGATATACAAATGCATTAATATTCATTCCCGCTCCCACGGATGCAAAAAGAACGATATCATTTTTTTTGACAGAATGCTCAGGCAGCTCACCTTTCATGATCATTTTTAATAGCGATGGAATGGTAGCCACACTACTATTTCCCAGTTTTTGAATAACCATTGGCATTATATTTTCGGGCACTTCTGTCTTATAGATTTTATAAAATCGTTTAACGATTGCCTCATCCATTTTTTCGTTTGCCTGATGGATGATTATTTTAGTAAGATCATTAATCGAATAACCACTTTCGTCCAGACATTTTTGCATGGCTCCCGGCACGTTTAAAAGAGCAAACTCATAAATTTTTTTACCATCCATTTTCAGATAACGTATACTTGGACAATTTTCATTGTTGTACGATTTTCCAAAATGTAAATAGTCCTTTTCATTTAAGGTAAATGAACCGGATATATGCGATTTTATTCCGGATTCATCATTCGATAGTTCCAAAATAGCGGCACCGGCTCCATCAGCATAAATCATACTGTCTCTGTCATGAATATCGACCACACGGGAAAGTGTTTCCGCTCCTATAACAAGACATCTTTTGGCTATTCCGGATTTTATAAAAGCATTAGCCTGTATCATACCTTCGACCCATCCCGGGCATCCGAACAAAACATCATAAGCTACACAAAAATTGTTTTTGATTTTTAAAAGATGCTTAACCCGGGAGGCAAGACTTGGAACCATATCGGATTGTATTGTTCCTATCTGAACATCTCCAAAATTATGCGCAAAAATAATATAGTCTAACGTTTCCGGATCAATACCGGAATCAGTTATAGCAGATTGCGCCGCTAAAAAACCCAGATCGGAAGTCACCTGATCCGAATTCGCATAACGCCTTTCTTCAATACCTGTTATTTCTTTAAGCTTACTCGCTATTGTAGCATTATCTTGTTTTAATACGGAACCTGCCTGGTCTAAAAAGTGATGTTTATCAAAAAATAGATTAGTAATGGTTTGTGAAGGAATGTAATTACCGACACCAATAATTTTACTACTCATTTAAAAGGATCACTTTTTACAGTAGCTCCCTAGATGAAGCGAATTTAAAGTGATCTTGTAAATATAGTAATTTAAACCAATAAGTCTTTCTTCACTTTGCTCATAACTTTAGAAATACATTTCTACACCGACAGGAGATTTGACATATTACGGTTAATGACCTATTGCCTTAACTTTTACAAATTCATCTACACCATCGTTTTACTATTATCCCAAAGTGCTTCCATTTGATCCAGATTGGCTTCGAATCGGTTCGATAATTATACCACAGTGGATACTATCCTTAAAACCATCACTACTTTAGGAATCGTAATCACAAAAAAAATGCCCTGTTTGTCAGGGCATTTCTTATTATCTTATCCTTTTCGGACGATTTTGTTTTCTTTATTAAAACGTACCTCAACGGAATCTTTAAAAACTTTATTCAGCATCAAACCTTCCACTTCCTGGCCTTTATGAAGGCGATGCATTTTATTTCCGATTTTAAGCATGACCAATTCGTTTTTATCACCACTTTTGATATAACCGTAATACGACACTATTGGCCAGTATTTTGCCGCTTTAGGCTTATCGTCAACCGTTTTTACCGGCATAGTCCTTTTCGCTCCCGAAACAGCCGCTCTTGGCACGACAGTAGGATTACTTTCGGCGCGTAGCAATGCCTTGTTCAGAAAAGGATCCCGGTTTATTTTTTCAAGTGTAAACGTATCCCTTTCGATCTTTCTGGCTTTAAAATTATAATCGGATGCAACGGCAGCAGTTTTTACCTCTTCCGAAAAAAAATATTGAGACACGGCTTTATAGACCACGGTTCCCCATAACCCCAAAACGGCCAGGATCAATACAATATTTATTTTCTTTTTTGCCATAGTATTTTAGTTTAAAACAATTTTAAAGCCTGCGCTATACGTTCCTTCATTACCCGCTTTATCTTTAGCTTTTACACGCCAGTAATACGTTCCAGCCGTCGTGAATGTTTGCTGGAAAGAAGTTGACGTTACATCAAATTGCTGAGAGATACTTGAAAAGCTCTGGTTATCTGAAAACTGTAAAACATAGCTTATTGGCGATTGTACCGTTCCGGAATCCTGCGAAATCGTCCAGGAAAAAGTAATCTGCTGGTTGAGACTCAACGTAGCATTATTCGCCGGTGCCGTATTTTGCGGCTGATTCGGATTTACACGATCGATATTAAACTTACGGGTACTGAATTGCGTTTGTGTACTATTGTTACTGTTCATCGCCTGAACTTTCCACTGGTAAACACCATCTGATGTCAAGGCCACATTATCCAACGAAATAGAAGTTGCCGTTAGGTTGGTATTGGAATATACCGACTGACCCGTACTGGTATTCACTACTTCGGCACTATAATTTGTCGCCGCCTGCAGACTTTGCCAGCTTAAGGTCATCGTAGCCAGATTGGTATAAATATCAGAATCCGGACTGGATAACACGACCAACTGATTGGTTAGATCTTCGGTGATTTGCGTAGAAAACGAAATCGGGAATGTATATTGCGACTGATACGCAAAGTTTTCCCCGCGTACACGCCATTGGTACTGACCGGATGGCAATTCTTGTTCCAAATGCAAATCTTCCGTTTCTTTTTCGGCAATCAGCGACTGATTGTTATCATAAACCTGAACTCTGTAGGTTTTGGCACCGTCCATTTTATTCCACTGGAAATTCACCACATTGCTCTGAACAACTGCCGCATTTAACGGATAAGTCGCCTGAACCGTACTATTGGAAATATCCTTTTCCAAAATATCTTCACAGGAAGACATAAAAACCGCTACCAGAAAAAGGGCAATCTTACTTATTGTTCTCATAGTTTTGAAATATCATTTTTAAATGTAAAACTTCTTCTTTATTATTCTTTTTTGCTGTAAACAATTTGATTCCAACCATTCGCGAATAGTCGTATTGTTTTTCGAAATCATAGGCCATTTTCAACAACTGATTGGTATTTCCGACCACATCCAGCTGGTTCGTAAAAACCGTGTAATTCTCATCCGTAAAACTGTGAATTGGCGCCAATTCGTGGATCGACACTCCGGGTTGTGACCGCGTAGCAAAATCGACCATTCCCTGCTGTACCATTTCTTTTGTTACGCCTTCTTTCCCCAGCATGGCATCGAGATAGGCAATCTCTTTTCGCAACTCGTCGGCATTTTTGGCTTTCTTGTTAATATCCTCCACGCGCGATGAAAGCTCCCGGTACTCTTTTACCACCTGAAACAGGGACGAAAAAGACCTTTTATAGGCAGTAACCGACAGCATGATAAAAACCACCACCAGCGCACCGCATTTCTGTTTATAGGAATAATTCTCAAACATCTTTAATCGTGATTTTTACTTCAAACTGGGTTTTATTCTTTTTATCCTTTTTTAGCTGGGTAATCTCAAACTTTCTGATCCATTTGTTGTTTTTCAGATTGCCCATCCAGTTATTAAAAGACGCTTCGTTATAGGTTTCTCCTTTTAACACAATCGTTCCCGGATCGAGCAATACCCTTTCGGTCGCTTTTACCTCTTTGGCCAACGGTACAACGTTTAATTCATTCAGTACGATATCGCCCGGTGTCATTTTGATCAATTCGTAGGAATAGAACGAAAGGAAACGCGACGATCCGAAACCGGATTCTTTTAGGATATTTTCTTTTTTCTCCTTTTGTTTTTCCATATCCAGTACCAATTGATACGATTGATTGGAATAAACACTCTGAAGATTGAGTTCGGCATTTTTACTCCCGTAATAGTGGATTAGCAGATAACTCGTTAGCAAACTCAGTAAAAAGCCAACCAACATCACCGTTCCGAACAGCGTAAATGCTTTTTTATAAATGATCTCCTCTACATTAAGCATACCGCTTTCCGTTTTGGTAACGGCTTTTGGTTGTAAAAAGAAATGCACCAGTACACCATAAAGCGGGATAAAATCGCTGTTGATTATATCCTCGTTTATTTTGTATTTCAACTTCATCGGGATTTCGGCGAATTGTTTTTCAAAACCCGAAAGTCCGGTATCGTCAAATTCCAGCATCAGATCGCTCGCCAGGATTTTTGGTTCCCCGATAGCCGTTTGCAACAAAGCCGCCAGAAAAGCTCCGACATACACATCGATTACCTGAAATTTTTCGGCGGTGAATTTTTGCAGTACTTCCGTTACGGCATTTTTCCGGCAAAAACTCATATAATTGGCCGTTCCCGCTTTATAGGCTGTAAAGTAAATCGAATTATAATCGACATTCTTTTGCCAGTTTACGTCGGCTTCATTATTAAAATCGATTTTTTTATTCAGTACGCCTTTACCATCGAGCGCAATAATGACCGGCAATTTGAGATCGATCTTTTTCTTTAGATTTTCGAACGAATCGTAGGTGGCCGTTTCGACAATATCAATTGTATTCCCCTTGCGTTTTACCGTAAGCAGATTATAGGTTTCCGTATTTTCATCTCTGGAAACCCCAACGATATTGACCGTGTTGATCTTTATTATTTTAGACAGAAAAGTCAGCATTAGTAAACAACGGTAGGTTTAATAAAAATATGCAATTTCGAATCGTTTTTCGCTTTTTTACGGCTACTGAAAAACCACTTAATAATCGGAATACGGGAAATTAACGGAACCCCCGAACCGGAGTTTTCCTTTTTCAATTCATCCAATCCGCCTAATAAAATCATTTCGTTGTTTTTCACCCGTACCAGTGATTCAAACTTTTGCGTTGCTTTCCCCGGAGGTGCGGTATCTCCCGCTCTTCCCAGGAAGGAACTTTTTTCCACCGCAATATTCAGTGTTACGTTTTCGTCTGCCGACACATACGGTTTGATCGACACACTCAGGTTGGCATCGGTCGACTTCCACGTACCGGATTGTAAAATATCGTTACCGATACTATTCGTTAGTAATCGGTTGTTTTGTTCGAAATAATAACTGGTTTCTCCGATTGCCAGTTTGGCCTCGTGACCGCTAATTGTCGCAATTTTAGGTGTCGATTCGATTTTTACTATCGAGTTGTTTTCCAGCAATTTCAGATTCAGATAGAACGCCTCGGTCACTTTTCCAAGTTTAAATAGTCCGAAGCCATTGAATGCGTTGATCAAACTATTCACAGACGAACCGTTTAAGGTCATATCTGCGGATGGAAATAAACCACCGCTTGTTTTCGGGATATTACTTTTATCAATACCCGCTTTAATTCCCGACTGAATATCGTAGGATTTATTGTATTGAGCGATGATCACTTCGATTTGTACCAAAGGAACCACTTTATCGATTTGCTTCATATACACCCGAAGCTCTTCAATGGTCAATTTAGAACCCGACACAACCAATCCGTTAAGTTCTACAAACTCCTTGATTTCCAATTTTTCGGAAAATATTTTTGGCAATGACGACAGTACGGATTCGATTGAACGATTTTCCAATGCGATCAATTCGGTAGCCCGCAATCCTTCTGTAATGTGTTCGCCAATCAGATATAGATTATCCTGTTTTCTAAAAATATATTTTTTCCCTTTAAAAACGTGTTCCAGCAAGTCGTCGAATGTAATATTATCGGCTGCCAAAGTCGTTTTCTCATTTTCAGGTTTGTTGTATAAGAAATAGTTGATGTGTAATTTTTCGGCGGCTTCGGTAATCAAATCCGAAACATCGGCGACATACGCTTTTACCGATAGATAACCGGCTTTATTCAGATCCACTTCATAATAACCCGGAACACCTACCGACGCTTTGGCCTGCTTGTTACGGCTACCACTTCCGGACATACTACCGTTTCCTGTATTTACGCTTACCTCTTTGTTTTTTTCAAGATAAAAGAATCCGTTTTCGTCTTTGGTCGCAATCAAATCGTTCGATTTTGCCATCATATCGATAACCTGATCAAATGGTCGGTTTAAGATATACGACGACACCTTCATCCCTTTAATATCCGGTGCCAGAATTAAGTTTTTACTCGATTTATCGATAATCGCTTTGGCTACGGCCGGAAGGGAATCGTTTTCCAATTTTACCGACAGGAAGTCGTTTTGCGGGTTATAAGTGACATCGACGAATTTAGGTTGTTTCTTTTCGATAATTTTCACCTCTTTTCGCTTTTTAAAGGTGATGATATTACTTACAAAACCGATCTCCAGATCGTATTTTTGCGCCAGGAATACAAATACATCCTTTACCGTAACATCGAAAAAATTATTCACCACCGACTGTGTTAAATCGGCATCCGGACTTACGTTTAACTGATGCTCTTCGGCAATGGAAAGGATAAAATCATGTAATGTCAATCCGGAGACATCAATCTTGATCACTTCATTCAGTCCTTTTTTCTGTTTGGCAAATTCATCCAGTTTTTGCTGCAGATCCGCATCCTGTGCTGATGCCAGACCCGTAATCAGAAGACTTATAATTAAAAAAACAGTTTGTTTCAACATTATTTATGCGTTAATTAAAATAGAGTATATTTCTTCCAGCGAGGTTTCTCCTTCGGCCAAAATAGCAAAGGCTTTTTCGGACAATGACTGGTGTTTTTTATCATTCCCCATCGTTTGCGCGATGGTATTATTTTTTATGGATTCCGACACCGTATGATTGATGTTTAGCACCTCATAAATGGCACGTCGTCCTTTGTAACCGCTATGGTAGCATTTATTACAACCAACCGGTTTAAAATAGGTTTCGATTTCAAACGGAAAATCAAAATGCGACGGAAAGTCCTCTTTATTGCAAACGGTCTCTTTTTTACAATCGTTACACAGCTTTCGCACCAATCGTTGCGCTACGGAAAGATTAAGCGTTTCCGCGATTAGATAGGATGGCACGCCCATATCTACCAATCGGGAAATGGTTCCGATGGCCGAATTGGTGTGAATCGTCGACAATACCAAGTGACCCGTTAAGGACGCCCGAATCGCCATTAAAGCCGTTTCGGAATCCCGAATCTCCCCCAACATGATCACGTCCGGATCCTGACGTAGGAACGATTTTAAAGCCGAGGCAAACGTTAGTCCAATATCTTCTTTTAATTGTACCTGATTGATCCCTTTAAGCGTATACTCGATCGGATCCTCTACGGTTACAATATTCCGTTTGGAATCGTTAAGCAAGCGTAGGGTCGCATACAGTGTCGTCGTTTTACCGGAACCCGTAGGACCACTGATCAATATAATTCCGTTTGGTTTTTTTACCGCTTCCAGATAACTTCTCAGTTCCTCTTTTTCCAATCCAAGCGTATTCAGATCGATATTGGAGGCATCCTGACCCAATAAACGCATTACGATTTTCTCTCCAAATAAGGTTGGCAAAATCGAAACCCGGATATCGAACGTTTCGTTGGTAATCCGTCCGTCCTGCGGCAATCGTTTTTCGGTAATATTCAGTTTCGAACGAATCTTAACCTTATTAACCAACTCCAGATAATTCTCTTTTTCGATTTTATACCGCTCAATAAGCTGACCGTCGATTCGGAAACGGATTCGCGCCGATTCTTCGTATACTTCAAAATGGATATCACTACTTTTAAGTGACTTCGCCTCTTCCAGCAGGTTTTCCAGGAAATCCCCTTTTTCGATATTCAGCGATTTCTTACTACCGGTTTCCCGTTCTTTTCGATAATGAATGGAAAGTGCTTTTTCGATTTCCACCGCATCACACAATTCAAACACCACCTGCTTTCCAAGCAACAATTCCAATTCGTCTTTCAAGTCGTTACGATCGCCGGAGCCATCGCTATACAACTCAATCGTCGTTTCGGTGACTGCTTTTGGCAAAACCCGGTAATGGTTGGCCATATCACTGGAAATAATATGCTGTATATCTTGATTGATCATTATATTCATATCTTGTTGATCAATGTAATTTTATAAACATTTAAAAAGAGATCTTTAAGAATAAGCACCACTAATAAAAGCGATGCAAACCCTGCCAATGGTACGGTTTGATGTTTCATACGCTTTTTTAGCGTTAACTGTAACAGTATGGAAAAAAGCATCGATCCGATAAAATAAACCACATAATTTTTAAGCAAAAACAACGGTGTTATGGACAGATAGAACAACAAATCACCCAATCCGAAATAATGTTCAAACGGATTTAAAAAGCCTTTGTTTTTCCAACTCATATAGCCGATTAGTCCTACGAATGTTATCCCGAAGAAGGCGACATTATAAGCCGTAATGGTCCAGACCGTAGCGCCATAATCCTGTTTTACCTGCAACAGGGATAGCGCAAAAACCACCACGGGCAATGCCACATGGATCATCCTGTTTTTCCAGTCCTGAAAAACCATTAGTAGTAAACAAAAAAGGAGTACCGCGAGTAGCATATTATTCTTTCGTAACCTCTGTCAGTACTTTTTTATTATCGATTTCCCAGGTATTAAAATTTCCGTCGCCGTCCAAATCGGAAACCGAAGTGGCTCTAGCCATAAACGAATCGTTTGACGCTTCGATAATTTCCACTTTATAAACCGCCTGTCCGCCTTCCTGAACCGTTTTTTCCTGTTCAAAACCCAATTCTTCCAAACTGTTGGAATATTTGGAATGACGGTAAAAGTAACTTTTCTGCAAACCGTATACCTGGTTCAGCATCGCCTGCGCTTCGATGGCTTTGGCCTGACTAATTACCGACGTCTGATTGGGTAATACCATCAGTAATAGAATTCCGATGATACATAAAACGATAAGAATCTCCGTTAGGGAATAGGCTTTAACAGCAGCTTTCTTTATTTTTTGAAGATATTTTTTAGTAGTGTTAAACATCTTTATATTATTTTATTTATTAAAAAAGTGTTAATTATAAACGCGCGCTAAAATACAAACATTAATGACACGTGTATTAGTTCCTAATTATTTTACTTAAATCGAACATTGGTGCATACATCGATACCATGATAACACCGACAATGACGCCAATTACAATGATGATCATTGGTTCTAAAACGACACCAATCATTTTGGTTTGGTGACTGATTTCTTCATTGTATTGCTCCGAAAGTCTTTCGAACATGGTATCCAACTGATTTACCTGTTCGGCCACTTCGACCATCGAAACCATTTTATTTTCAAAAACAGTATGCTTTTTTAAGCTATCGCTTAACGAAACACCGCGGGTAATATCTTCCTTAATTGCTTCGATCGCGACTTCAATCGGATAAAAACCGATCATCTTGGACGTAAGCGTAAGCGCATTGATCAAGGTTGTTTTTGATGTGATCAATAAATTCATCGCCTGACAAAACCGGGAGATATAAATCTTTCGAACCAGGTTTCCGAAATACGGAATCCGAAGTAACAAACCGGTTGTAAAAGCCCGATAACTGTTTTTTCCTTTTAATAGAAAATGAACCGCAATCAAGCCAAAAATCACAATGGCAACCATCGTAAAAATAGTTCCCGAATGGTTTGAAATTTTCAGGATCACCTGCGTACTTTTGGGTAGTTCACTTCCGAATTGTTTAAAAACGGAACTAAACATCGGCACCACTTTATTCAACATAAAATACAGTACCAATATCGTCACTAGCATGACAATCGTCGGATAGGTTAACACCGAAACAATTTGTCGTTGCATCTGGATTTTACGGTTAAAATATTTTTGCAACTCGGTTAGTACTTCTTCCAGCTTTCGGGTTTCTTCCCCAATCTGAATACTGTAATATTCGTAGGGAGAGAACTGATTGGTTTCCCGCATCGATTCGTAAATACTTCTTCCTTCGACCACCCGTTCTTTAATTCGGAGGATGATTTCCTTTTCCAGTTTATTCGCCGACTGGTTGCTCAGGATTTCGAGAGCCTTTTTAAAATCCACACCCGATTTTAGCAGCATTCCCAATTCGCGGTAAAAAACTTCCTTCTTTTTATCGGATAGCTTTTTCGAGAACTGAAATTGCCCTGTATCGAGTTTAAACTCTTTTTTTTCCGGGGCTTCCTTTTTATAGGTACTTAAATCAAAACTCATGGTTCCTGTATTGCCTGTATTAATTCACTGGCATAAATCTGTTTATAAAAATGCAATCCCATTTCTTTTTCATTCACATCGAGCTTTACATTTAGTTTCCGGAAAGCCAGTTGTTTGGAACGACTGTAAACCGAATCCAATTGTATTTCTTTTATCTGAATTCTAAAGGTGTCGACAAACTCCCCTTTTGTTCGCAACAGATAGTCATTCTCTACTGTATAAAAAACCTGTTCGCCGGCATATCCGGTAAACAGGAGTGCTTCTTCCTGAAGCTTTATTTTTTCATTTTCAAAAATGTCTTTATTCACCGAATACGTAAACCGATTCAGATCGTTCACCGGCTGATTCTGGTTTTTAAAATCCAGTAATCTTTCGCTAATAATCGAAAACACCACAAAAATCAGGCTCATGATGATGGCCGTAATCGCCATGCTCACAATTGCCTCAATCATTGAAAAGGCTTTTAGCTGCGTTTTATTCGCCGTTACCTTGTATGTAAAAATTCTTTTCAAACTTGAAATTGGTACTATCTTTATAGTGTACGGATATTTTTTTCACTCCGGGATTCACGGTTTCTTCTTCTATTTCCAGATTCGGATCTTCACCCTCATATTGCAACGAATCGCCTTGCAATTGCATCAGGTAAAACATTTCATTGACTTTATTCTGCGTATTGTAAAACTTCGCCGAAGTACGCGGTGTAAATACGGCTGCATACACCGAAATCGCAATATAGAGACAGATCGAAATGATCGTCAGCGCGATTACAGATTCCAAAATGGAATTTGCCGGGATTTTACAATACTTTTTTAATAATGCCATATTTATTTTTTTTCGCCTCAAATAGCGGAATCGCCATAAAATATTCCGGTCGCTTTTGCGGATCGATTTCAATATCCACAATCATATTATCGTTGACGGAAGATCCGTTTTTATGGAAAAAATAATTGGTATAGACCGAACCTTGTACGTCGCTTTTCAAATCCAGTTTTCCGGTACAATAGATATCTCCAAGTATTTTACTCTTTTCGTCAATCACCATGAGATTCTTATTAATCGTCAGAATTGTATTTCCAAACAACACTATGGCGCCTTCAATTTTACATTCCTTTTTGATTTTAAGTTTACTTTCCCCATCGGTATCGTTATACACACAAACCACAGACGGATATTTTAAAATCACTTTTTCCTGTAATTCGATTCCTTTGGTAGCAAACGCCTGAACCGTTCCTTTGAAACCTTCTTCAAATGTTATCTTCGGTGCGATCAGTATCACATCTTCCAATACTGCATTTTTACTAACCACGATGGAATCTTTGGCTCGCAACACAAAATTTCCTTTCACGTTTAAACCAGAAAGCGTGTTTACGCCTACCTCAATTTCTTTGGTATCCTTTAGAAACGAATTAAAATAGGGCATTCCTTTTTCTTTTTCAAAATCAGATAAGGCCACCTTTTCCGTTTTGATTCCTTCAAAGATCTTTTTAAAACTTGCATTGATCTCCGGAAGTTTAATCTCGGATACCGTATTTTGTCCGGTAACCGTAAGCTGACTCGCTTTATTGGTGAGATACGATGTTTCTATAAATGTTGACGGCAATTTATTATCACCATTTAACCGAACCGTTCCCGAATACCGAAGCGACTTCGATAGATTCGCCAAATGAATGGCGGTTTTATCTTTTGAATAACTCCCTACGATGTGTGCCGAGACAACCGTATCGTTTCGCAGCATTGTTTTGGCGAGCAGTACATGAAGTAAACCATATGGTTTTGCTTCATAACTTCCTTCCACTCCGGATTCTTCATCTGTCGGAAGCTCTTCACCCACCAGTTTATTCCCCAAGGCATAATTCACCACCGACTGATTGTGAATGTATAATTCCTCTTGTAAATTGTAATATAAATTCAACTGATTGTACAAACC
>NZ_JASLCE010000135.1 GCF_030146175.1 Flavobacterium sp.
TTATGTTAAAATTATTCATCAAAGAGGCATACGGATTTTCAAAAAAAGAATTCCTGTTTTCAGTGTGATCCAAACTGATTTCCAGTTTTTTCATTTCCTCTCGTAGGTTTTCGATTTCGTCATTCGAAAAAGGCTGAAATGCGTATTGTTGTCCTTCCATATTGTTATTTTTAGTTCTGTTATCTTTATTTTCAATATAAATATAGACAATTTGTACTATTTTAATTTTGTTATCAAAAAATAATCACCTGATTAACACCATAATAATCACTTTAAAAATAAAATCCCTTACCCTTTCTATTTTAATATCTTTGATAACATTCTACTTATGATCATCACACAATTGTTCCCTATATGAATGCTATCGAAACTTTATATACTTTATTATTAGAAAACAAGCTTTGGGAAACCGAAACGATTTTTAAACGAAATACTTACCTGATAACCGAAGGCAGCCTGGATTCGACTGTTTTCTTTATTGTTGAAGGTAGCGTCCGGGTGTTTACTATTGATACCGAAGAAGAAAACACCATTCGGTTTGGTTATAAAAATTCGTTTGTTACGGCCATTGACAGCTTTTTCACAGACAAGCCTACACAGTTTTACATTCAGGCACTGAAAAAATGCACCGTTCGGACCATCTCTAAAAGAAGTCTGCTGAATTTTATAGAAAGCGATCTAACGCATTTAAAATTATGGAATACAATACTCGGTCAGCTGATACTCCAACAAATGGAACGGGAAAGAGATCTGCTAATGGCTTCGCCTGTCGATCGGTATAAAAGTGTTTTAAAACGAAGTCCACAGGTTTTCCAGGAAATTCCGGATAAATATATCGCTTCTTATCTTCGAATGACCGCCGAAACCTTGTCGCGTATCAAAAAGTCTTGATTTGTATCAATTTTTATTCGTCCGTCATATCCGAATTTTGTACAAATATTTAAACGATGGAAACAAAGCAACTACTGGACGAATTAACCACGATAACCAAAAGTAATATCGAAATTGCGAATTCTTTTAAAGCTACTAATCCGAAAACACTCAACTGGCGACAATCGGAAAAAAGCTGGAGTATTTTGGAATGTCTTGAACATCTGAATCGTTATGGCGATTTTTATCTGCCGGAGCTAAATCGTTGTATTGCAAAAGCCTGTAATAAAAAGCCGCGATTGTTTTATAAAACCGGAGTTTTAGGCGGTTATTTTGCCCGAATGATGAAAGCGGAAAGTCGGACGAAAATAAAATCCTTAAAAAGTTATAATCCAATCGGTAGTCAACTGGATCAAGGTGTTCTGGATGTTTTTATTACGCAACAGGAAACCTTATTACTTATTCTCGAAAAAGCACAGCAAGTTGATCTGATCAAAAACAAAACGGCTATTAGTCTGAGTCGGTTTATCCGTTTGCAATTGGGTGATACCCTATCGTTTCTGATTTACCATAACGAACGCCATGTAAAACAGGCTTCGAATGTTTTAAAACAGCATTCAAAAAATATTTAATTATCTAATATATAACACCTGACAGGTTTTAGAAACCTGTCAGGTGTAGCAAATAGCAATAAAAAGGAGGCTTCTAAGCGGACAGCCCTTTATTTGTATAGCTGCAAGGAATTTTTTCTATACTTACCCTTTTTCCAATTACATCTGGAGAAAAACCTTGACAAATAGCAATAAAAAAGGGCCGTCTAAACAGACAGTCCTTTATTTTTATAGCGACCGGGAATTAACCCAATACTTCTTTTACTTTTTTACCGATTTCAGCCGGAGAATCTACCACATGGATTCCATTCTCTCTCATGATACGTTTTTTAGCTTCAGCAGTATCATCAGCACCACCAACAATCGCACCAGCGTGACCCATTGTTCTTCCTTTCGGAGCGGTTTCACCAGCGATAAATCCGATTACCGGTTTGCGGTTTCCGTCAGCTTTAATCCAACGTGCAGCATCAGCTTCCAATTGTCCACCGATCTCACCGATCATGATGATACATTCTGTTTCCGGATCGTTCATTAATAATTCTACCGCTTCTTTAGTAGTCGTTCCGATAATCGGGTCACCACCAATTCCGATAGCTGTAGTAATTCCTAAACCTTGTTTTACAACCTGATCAGCAGCTTCGTATGTTAATGTTCCTGATTTAGAAACGATACCTACAGTTCCTTTTTTGAAAACGAAACCTGGCATGATACCAACTTTAGCTTCACCCGGAGTGATTACACCCGGACAGTTAGGTCCAACTAAACGACAGTCTCTGTGTTTAATATAATCATAAGCTTTAATCATATCGGCTACCGGAATACCTTCTGTAATCGTGATGATCACTTTGATACCAGCATCCGCAGCTTCCATAATTGCATCAGCAGCAAAAGCTGGCGGAACGAAAATGATAGTCGTATCGGCACCTGCCTGATCAACAGCGTCTTTTACCGTGTTGAAAACCGGACGGTCCAAATGCGTTGTTCCTCCTTTACCCGGAGTAACTCCACCTACAACGTTACTACCATATTCAATCATTTGCGTAGCGTGGAAAGTTCCTTCGCTACCTGTAAATCCTTGAACAATTATTTTAGAATCTTTATTTACTAAAACACTCATGATATTTTTTTTATATTATTTTTAAAAACTGTGTTGCAAAAATAGGGTTTTGAACGTAATCGAAGAAAGTTTTTTCAAACTTTTATCGGCTATTTTTTATTTTTTTCGCTTAGTCCAACTGACTCATCTGGTAAACCTTATAGAGCTTATCGTCTTTGAGTTCACAGATGACCATAAAATGCGCTAAAATGATCTCTTCGTTTGGATTTTCAATCGGTGCTACATAATGGGTGTAATGTAGCGATACCTTATGATTGTCTTCCAAAATATGATTGATTTCGATCCTTGACGCGATATACGATTTACTCAGTTCCGTTGCCAGTTCCAGTAAATCCTGTTTGTCCAGTTGTAAAAAGCCTTTGGAACTGTGCCAGTTAAAGATGATTTCATCGTGCAGGAATGTTTCCATCAAACTCTTGTTTAACGGACCATTTGCCAGATAAAACGCCTGAACCAGTTCTTTATTCATTTTTATTGATTTGTGTTAGAATTTGCGGAATCTTTTTCACGTAGGCCAGCTGTTTTAGTTTTTCCCTTGACTCTTCGGCCGGGTAACCAAAATAAACTTTACCGCCTTCCAGTGATTTTGAAACTCCGGACTGTGCCAAAACAACCGCTTTTTCACCGATGGTAATACCACTGGTGGTTCCCACTTGTCCCCAAAGCGTTACTTCATCTTCGATGATTACACATCCGGCAATTCCGGTTTGAGCCGCGATAAGACATTTTTTACCAATTACCGTATCGTGTCCGATATGTACCTGATTGTCTATTTTAGCGCCTTCGCGAATGGTTGTATCTCCGGTAACACCTCTATCGATGGTACATAAAGCACCGATACCAACGTTATTTTCGATTACCACACGACCGCAGGAAACCAACTGATCAAATCCTTCCGGGCGTTTTTTATAATAGAACGCATCTGCTCCTAAAATACTACCGGCATGGATAATCACATTATCGCCAATTACCGTATCGTCGTACAAGGTAACATTAGGATGAATCAGGCAGTTTTTACCAATCACCACATTATTTCCGATAAAACAATTGGGCTGAATTACGGTACCTTCGCCAATGACAGCGGTATCCGAAATAGCAACTCCTGTCGCTTTAAACGGTTTGAAGTGACGTGATAATTTATTAAAATCGCGAAACGGATCGTCCGACAATAAAAGCGCTTTCCCTTCAGGGCATTCCACTTCTTTATTGATCAAAACTATTGTTGCAGCCGACTGTAATGCTTTGTCGTAATATTTCGGGTGATCCACAAAAACAATATCACCCGGTTCAACCACGTGAATCTCATTCATTCCCAATACTGGAAATTCGGCATCACCTACAAATTTACAATCAATTATCGCAGCGATTTCACGTAAAGAATAGGTTCTTGTAAATTTCATATTATAGTAAGATAAAATTGGGCAATATTATATTGCCCAATAAAAATAAAATTATTCTTTAACCCGTTCCATATAAGAACCGGTAGCGGTGTCGATTTTAATTTTGTCACCTTCGTTGATAAACAAAGGCACGTTAATAGAAGCTCCTGTTTCTACTTTTGCCGGTTTAGTAGCATTTGTAGCCGTATTTCCTTTAATTCCTGGCTCTGCATAGGTTACTTCCAATACTACAGATGCCGGCATATCTACTGATAATGGCGCTTCCGTTTCAGCATTGATCTGAACCATTACATTTTCTCCTTCTTTTAATAAATCCGGAGCATCAAGAATGTTTTTATTTAAAGCAATCTGCTCATACGTTTCCACATTCATAAAGTGAAAATCTTCTCCTTCCGCGTATAAAAACTGGAATTTGTGAGTTTCTACCCGAACTACTTCGATTTTATGTCCTGCTGAGAAAGTATTATCCAATACTTTACCATTGGTTACACTTTTTAATTTTGTTCTTACAAATGCAGGTCCTTTTCCTGGTTTTACGTGTAAAAATTCTACAATTTTATAAATATCATTGTTGAATTTGATACATAATCCGTTTCTAATATCAGCCGTACTCGCCATTTTTTATTTTGTTTGTTTATTTAAAAATCTATTTGCTTACTTATTAATATATACCGGTATATCCTTTCATTACACCTCTTGAGGAATTACGAATGAATAAAATAATCTCATCGCGTTCCGGAGTAGCTTCCATTTCGGCTTCAATAATGCTTAAAGCCTGAGTGGTATTGTAATTTTTCTGGTATAAAATTCTGTAAATATCCTGAATTTCTCTGATTTTTTCAGTAGAAAATCCTCTTCTTCGCAATCCTACCGAGTTAATTCCCACATAAGATAGCGGTTCTTTTGCAGCCTTGGTAAACGGCGGAACATCTTTACGCAAAAGCGATCCTCCGGAAATCATGGCATGCTCTCCGATATTGATAAACTGGTGTACTGCCGAAAGTCCGCCGATGATGGCAAAATCGCCAACCGTTACGTGACCACCTAAAAGTACGCCATTTACAATTATTACATTGTCTCCGATATGACAATCGTGCGCAATATGCGCCGTAGCCATAATAAGACAGTTTTTACCTATTTTAGTAACACCGGATGCTACCGTTCCACGGTTTACCGTAACACATTCCCGTACTGTGGTATTGTCTCCGATAATAGCCAAAGAATCTTCACCTCCGAATTTTAAATCCTGAGGAACAGCCGAAATAACGGCTCCCGGGAAAATATTACAGTTTTTCCCAATACGGGCACCTTCCATAATCGTCACATTGGAACCGATCCAGGTTCCCTCCCCGATTTCAACATTATTATGGATCGTTGTAAAAGGTTCAATCACCACATTTTTCGCAATCTTTGCGCCCGGGTGTACGTATGCTAAGGGTTGATTCATACTTTGCTTGTTTAATTCTTTTTCACGATTTGTGCCATCAATTCGGCTTCGGTGACTAATTTTCCGTTGGAATAAGCACTGGCCTGCATATGACAAATTCCTCTTCGGATTGGTGACAACAGGTCTAATTTGAATACCAGTGTATCGCCCGGCAATACTTTATTTTTAAATTTCACATTGTCAATTTTCATAAAGTAAGTCAGGTAATTTTCCGGATCCGGAACCGAACTTAAAATAAGGATTCCTCCGGTTTGTGCCATCGCTTCCACGATTAAAACACCCGGCATAACCGGCGCTCCAGGGAAGTGACCTACGAAGAAATCTTCGTTCATCGTTACATTTTTCAAACCAACCACATGCGAATCGGACATTTCCAGAATTCGGTCTACCAACAAAAATGGCGGACGGTGTGGCAACATAGACATAATTTTAGTTACGTCCATTAACGGTTCTTTGTGAAGATCGTATACCGGAACCTGATTGCGTTGTTCTGTTTTAATAATTTTCGACATTTTTTTCGCAAATTGCGTGTTTACATAGTGTCCCGGTTTATTTGCGATTACTTTCCCTTTAATTCGGGTTCCGATTAAAGCCAAATCACCAACCACATCCAATAGTTTGTGACGGGCGGCTTCGTTCGGGTAATGTAACGTCAGGTTATCTAAAATTCCGTTTGGTTTTACGGAAATTTTTTCTTTTCCGAATGCTACTTTTAAACGCTCCATTGTTTCCTGCGATATTTCTTTATCTACATAAACAATAGCATTGTTCAGGTCGCCTCCTTTTATCAATCCGTGTTCCAACAAACTTTCCAGTTCGTGTAGGAAACTAAATGTTCTACAATCTGCGATTTCGGTTTTAAATTCACCGATAGATTTCATGGTAGCATTTTGCGTTCCCAATACTTTGGTTCCGAAATCAACCATAGTGGTTACCTGATATTCATCGGCCGGCATCACAATAATCTCGCTACCCGTTGCTTCGTCGGTATAGGAAATCACTTCTTTTACCACATAAACATTTCGTTCGGCATTTTGTTCTTCAACACCCGCTTTTTCGATTGCTTCAACAAAATATTTGGATGAACCATCCATAATAGGCGGTTCTGAAGCATCTAATTCGATGATTACATTGTCAATATCACACCCTACCAAAGCGGCAAGTACGTGTTCGGAGGTTTGAATCTTAACGCCTTTCTTTTCAAGGTTGGTTCCTCTTTGCGTATTTACAACATAGTTGGCATCCGCTTCAATGATCGGCTGTCCTTCCAAGTCTACACGTATAAAGGTGTAACCATTATTCACAGGAGCCGGTTTAAAGGTCATGGTTACTTCCTGACCTGTATGGAGCCCTACTCCTTTTAATGAAATTTCGTTTTTAATGGTTGTTTGCTTAACCATGGCTTAAATTTTGGTTTTATTTTGTTGCTATTTTTTTCGTTTTAAGTCTTCGATATCTTTTACGATTTTCGGCAGGTTTTTAAAGACCACATAGGATTTGCTAAAATCGCCGTAATTAAACGCCGGACTTCCCTGTATGGTTTCAAAATCTTTTACACTTCGGGATACTCCGGATTGTGCCTGTATCTTAACATTGTTTCCAATCGTAATATGACCTACGATACCCACTTGTCCGCCAATCATACAATTTTTACCGATTTTAGTCGATCCGGCTACTCCGGTTTGCGATGCGATAACGGTATTTTCGCCGATCTCGACATTATGTGCAATTTGTATCTGATTGTCCAGTTTTACCCCTTTACGGATAACAGTCGATCCTAACGTTGCACGGTCGATTGTAGTACAAGCACCGATGTCGACATTGTCTTCGATGATCACATTTCCAATTTGCGGTACCTTATTATAAACGCCTTCTTCGTTTGGTGCAAAACCAAAACCGTCGGAACCGATAATAGATCCGGAATGGATCACACATTTTTTACCGATTTCGGTTTCGGAATAAACCCGTACTCCGGCAAATAATATAGTATCATCGCCAATCGTCACATTGTCGCCAACAAAACTATTCGGGTAAATCTTTACATTATTTCCGATTTTCACATTGGCACCGATATAACAAAAGCTTCCCAAATACAGGTTTTCCCCGTACGTTACATTATCTGAAATAACCGAAGGCTGTTCGATTCCGGACTTCATCAGTTTTACCTGATTGTAATACTCCAGTAATTTGGAAAAGGATTTATAGGCATCTTCTACTTTAATAAGTGTCGTTGTAAGCTCCTGTTCCGGTTCGAAAGTAGCATTAACGATTGTAATCGTGGCCTGTGTGGTATATATATAATTAAGGTATTTCGGATTGGCTAAAAAAGTTAACGATCCCTCCGTACCTTCTTCTATTTTTGCTAATTTATAGACTTCGGCCGCGGGATTCCCAACAACTACTCCTTCTAAAATACCTGCAATTTGTTCAGCTGTAAATTTCATCCCGACAAAAATATAAAATTTAATTTAATCTAAACTTCCTAAAAGTACTTTTGGAAAACAGATATAATATTTGGTAACCGGTTTGGACAGGGCTTTCAGATTCATTTGGTCGGATGCTTCGACAACATCTTCCACAGTTCGGTCTTTTTTCAGGATACGAATTGGCTCTCCGGCTTTATTATACGCCTGATTTTTAATTTTTCCTTTAAAAACAAAATACTCCGCCTCTTTTTCCGTCATTGGATGCAAAGCCAGCCATTTCTTTTTAAGGACTTCCACATCCGAATTTTCAACTTTTTCGGACACCATGCGAATCTTAAGCAAATCACGATTAATAATCATTTTACTTAAGGAAGCCAACACGAAGTCATCGTGAAACTGCCATGTTTTAATCGCACTCATAATATCAAAGTCATCCAATTGAGCAAATTTGTCCAATATGTCGTTATCAAAATCGTTCAATGTCACCTTATGTGTCATAAAAAATTGTAACGGCTTACTGCATTCCGGAACCTGACCTTTTTGTGCCAGTTCTTTAGCACGCTTTAATATCTTGGTCAGTATCAACTCTGCCACCACACTGGTTTTATGCAAATACGCCTGCCAATACATTAGTCGTCGGGCGCCCAGAAATTTTTCTACCGAATAAATTCCTTTTTCTTCGATAACCAATAAGTCATTTTCTACGTTCATCATCTGGATCAGACGTTCGGAATTGATATTTCCCTCGGCTACACCGCTGTAAAAACTATCCCGTTTCAGGTAATCCAAACGATCCATATCCAACTGACTTGAGATAAGCTGCAACATAAACTGTCGGTGATAATCCCCTTTAAATACCTGAATCGCCAAACTTAGCTTCCCTTCAAACTCTTCGTTTAAACGGTTCATAAACAGCATTGAAATTTCCTCATGATGTACATCTTCTACAATACTGTGTTCCATCGCATGTGAAAAAGGACCATGGCCAATATCGTGTAATAAAATGGCAATATACAAAGCCGTTTCCTCCTCGTCCGAAATAACAACACCTTTAAAACGCAATACCTGAACCGCTTTTTGCATGATATGCATACATCCCAGGGCATGATGAAAACGGGTATGATGCGCTCCGGGATAAACCAGGTAGGACATCCCCATTTGCGAAATACGTCGCAATCGTTGAAAATAAGGATGCTGAATCAGGTCGTAAATTAAGGTATTGGGAATGGTAATAAAACCATATATAGGATCATTCAGAATTTTAAGCTTATTGATTTGGCTCACCGTATAATTGAATTAGATTAACAAATATAAAATAAAAAACAGAAAATTATTTTCAATTTCCATCATATTTCAAGTTACCTCCGGTATACCCTTAAAATTACCTGCGCGAATATTTTTACAAAATACGCATTTTGCGAATAAAAAAGTAAAACCACCTGCTTTTTGAATAAGTTTTTTACCTAAATTAGTAGTACTAAATCACATAGTTATACGCAAAATGCGATTTATTAGAATTTCGAGATCTATTATCAACTTCTAATTTTTGCCGAATATGAGATTGCCCCTTCTTTTTACCGTAGCTATATCCTGTGTTTCCGTATCGGCTCAAGTCGGCATCGGAACTACGACTCCGAAATCGAGTCTGGATATTTCCATCGCAAACAGCCTAACTCCTGCAAATACCGATGGAATTTTAGTACCTAGAGTCAATAATTTTCCGGCTTCAAATCCAGTTACAGCCGGATTAATGATTTATTTGGACGACACCGACAACAACGACCCACAACCCGACGGTTTTTATTTTTGGAACAAAACCAAATGGAATTATGTTTCCGGATGGAATTATTATGGCAATGAAGGTACTTCACCTTCTACTGCTGCTATCGGAGTGGCCGCAAATGGCGATTATATCGGCACAAAAGACAATGCCGATTTTATTGTCGGCACCAATGGATTGGAACGACTTCGCATTACGGCTGCCGGAAATATTGCCATTGGAAAAACCAACCCAACCAAACGCCTGGAGATTAATGCTAATAATGATTATATAAAATTTGAAAATCTTGCCACCAAAACGACGACGACCAAAACTTTTTTTATGGTGCGCGACGCGAATAACGAAGTCGGTTTGTCGGAAGTGGAAAACGTAGCGGGACAATTAATCCGTATCGGACTCAACACCGCCGCATACGACACCACCGAAAAGGCCATCCGTTTTAAAGACAATAATGACG
>NZ_JASLCE010000026.1 GCF_030146175.1 Flavobacterium sp.
TTCCGTTTATGTATGTCGTTCCAATCGTCTTGTTCGAAGCTAATCGAAACAAAGCCGGCCTTAGGGACATTATCGATATAAAGGTCAACAAATTTATTAACAAAATCTGTGATAGCCTCGTTATGTCCAAAAAGAATTAGGCTATCGAACCTGTTTTCGCATTTCTTTATCGCGGCTTCCAGATTTTTGCTATCAAAAGTATATAAGTCCTCTTTTATAATAACGCTTTCGTATGGGATCGACAGATTTTGCGAAAATATCATGGCCGTTTCCCTGGCGCGCTTAGCGGTACTACTCCAAACTAAAAAAGTTTTAGGCAAATAACCATTTACTTGACTAAAAATGGTATTGGCATCATTAATACCTCTTTGGGAAATGGGTCTGTCTATATCTTTACTTGGGGTTTCCCAACTTGATTTAGCGTGACGGATTAGAATTAAATTTTTCATGATGAAAAAGATTTATTCTATAAAGTACGACAAAAAAAAAGAAAAATGCCAGTGTGGAAGTATCAAAAAAATGTTAATTTGAGCATCAAACAAGCTTATTTACTAAAAAAGGATTTCAATATAGTAACGCTATGGTATTTCAATAATTTAGGAATACTATAAACCTAAGCTAAAAAACAAAAGCATCCCGTATTCTATTTAGGACACTTTTGCTTTTAAATAATTTAGTTAGTTGACTTTATAAAAGAGTAATTATTAAACAACAACAAAACAAATCTAGTTATTACTTCCTATACCTTCTAAAAATCAGTCAAATAGTCCTTGAAATTAGTATAAAAGACCAACACTATTCACCCGATTAGAGCAGTATTCTGTAATGAATTACAACATATTCGCTATGAATTCAGAAAAATAAAACAAAAAAAATGTTAATTCACGGATAAAAAAAGTCGTTTTATCGAAAAACCTTACGAAAAGAACTTATCACGATTTTATTTGAATAATTTAGTATCACTGAAACACGGTCAAGCATTGTTTTTATTTTAAGTAAATACCACAACAACTTAAAATACAGAACAATGTTCCGCCATACAATTCGCATGACTATTGTGATACCACTAACCTATCGCAATGCTTTATTTCCAAATCATAACAACCTACTTTAATTAAGTCGCCACGTACTTTTTGCTTGTTATCCGGGCAATTCGTTCCATGACTTTGCATATCGTTTTTCCATAGGTGTTAGAACGCAGTTGTTTTATCGCCCGGGGAATCCTTATGCCTTTTATTTTGAAACCAACTTAATTAAATATATTGATTATGAACGCTTTAAAACAAAAAGCAGCTGTACTGTTTCTGCTATTCCTCTTAGTAGAAACGGTACATTCACAAACTTTTATATCCTACCAAGATTTAATGACAAACAATGGATATGGAAGTAAAAAAGAAGGTTCCGCTTTTGATTATGATTATGCAAAATCATTATTAAAAGGATTGCATCCTAAACTTTACATCCTTAATGGTAAAGAAAAAAACGTAACGCAGGGTAATTTGTATTATGCCGAGGTTGATGCGGCTTCATTCAGGCAATTGCTCGCGATGGAAAACATCGGTTCATTGGAAATGCTTACCCTTAAGCTCAGTGCCAATGACGCAGCAAGAATCGATACGACAGCACTTGAAAAATTCAAGAGTCTGAAGTACATCTATGTAATCTGTGATTTTAAATGCAATCCGGATTATATCAAAAGCCTGTTTCTAAATAATCGTCGTGATTATTTAATCATCTACTCGATATCCATACCCAGTTAAGTTTTACTAAAAGTCATCAGATTATGAGAAACTTTACCCAATTAAGTAGTATCATATCGGCGACAAACACCAGACTATTGCTCACCTCTTTTTTGATGTTAACAGCCATAGGTGTGTTTTCGCAAGTTCGGGTTCCGTTTACCCAGCGTACCTCTCAATATTCACCAACCAAAAAGATTTACAATATCCAGGGCGATTTTACCATGATCGGGAATACCAACCTGACACTGGTAAATTATGGGGACAACACGAACAACAGTAACAACGATATGCAATATGTAGATGTAGACAGTGATCCAAACACGCTGAATTCATCCTCCGCAACACTAAACTTTTCGACCGAAAACGGTGCGATTCCCAACTGTTCCAAAATTATTTATGCCGGACTGTATTGGTCGGCCCGAGCTTCCAATGGCAGTTCCAGTCCCGATACTTTTTCGGTAACTAAAAATTTTCCGGGCGCACCGCAGCCTGTAAACAGCAATCAGACCGTTGGCCATAATGGAGCTATTACCAATTCGCAATATACGATGAGTGTTTCGCGTCAGGGGAATAACAACAGCTATTATGTGCGCTATGATTTTAATGGCAACGGAAATACGGTTCAATTCGAATTCCAGAATGCCACACCATACATCCGCTATCGCGTTAACAGCGGAAACTGGATCAATCCGACAAATCAGGTTGTGACGAATAACGGAAATACACGCGTAGTCACTTTTGATCCGGTTACAGTATATACCGAATCCGGAGGGATAACCCTTACTGTAAACGGTTTGGAACGCGACTCCCGACAAAACCAGTCGACAGCTCAATACCAGTCGACTTCGTTTGCCTATACCAACGTTAGCGGAAGCATTTCAAGCACCGTTAGCGTGACCAAAAACTTCAACAAAAGAGAGGTTTTATTAAAAGGTCCGGGTGCTTCGGGTTATACACCGGTTACCGCCAATACCAATGATATTTATTATCCGAATTCCACCGATGATTTTATTTATTCCGCCTATGCCGAAGTAACCGATTACGTAAAACAATACGGATTGGGTGATTATACCGTTGCCGATGTTGCGATGGTAGAAGGAAACGGAGGATCTGTAGGTTATTATGGCGGTTGGGGAATCATTGTGATTTATGAAAACTCCAAAATGAAATGGCGCGATGTAACCGTTTTCGACGGACACGCCTATGTGAGTGGAAGCAACACCACCAGTTTCGAATTACCGGTATCCGGATTTAACACCGTTCAGACCGGTCCGGTTAATCTAAAACTTGGCTTAATGGCCGGTGAAGGCGATCGTGGTATCAGCGGGGATTATTTCAGTATCCAAAAACAAAGCGATAACAGCTGGCTGGATCTGAATCATTCCGGAAATACAACCACAAACTTTTTTAATTCATCGATACTCACCGGTGGTAACACCCGTAATCCGAACCTGTTGAACAATACCGGTTTGGATATCAGTATGTTTACGATTCCGAATTCGGGAAACAGTGTCATCACGAACAACCAGACGTCAACCAAATTCCGGTACGGAACCACGCAAGACACCTACTCTATCTTTACGATAGCCATGTCAGTCGACGCCTATGTTCCGCAACCTCAGGGAATTTCGTCCGTTACTACGATAAATGGTAACCCTGTAAGCGGACCGTTAACCGTTTTACCGGGACAGGAAATCGAGTTTAAAATAAAAGTTTTAAACGAAGGATCGGAAGCCATCAATAATGCAACCGTAGAAATTCCGGTGCCTTTTACCGCGAGTTACGTAAATGGTAGTGCTTCGGGCAATATCCTATTTAGCCCGGCTCCGAGTCCAAATACGGTATCGTTTAACCCATCTCAAGGTGCAAACGGCTCTATTATTTGGAATATCGGAACACTTCCGTTACCGGCCAATCCATCGGATGTTTTGGGCGAACTTACGTTTAAATTAAAAGCAACCGAAGATTGTAGCATACTCAAAAATACGCACTGTAGTCCGGCGATAACGATATACGGTTATATAAACGGTGTCGGTGCTATTTCAGGGGTTGCTGTTACGACCAAACCGTTTATTCAGGGTTATACGGCTTCTGGAATATGTCAGGGCGAACCTATAAAAGATCCGTTGACAATAAGCATCAATTCGCAGGATTATGTAAACAGTCATTGTCAGAATACACCGGATGAAATTGTATTTAATTTTTGTAATGCTTCCGGTAGTATTGCGGTGTCACAAGTGAGCGGAGCGTTTCCTCCGGGAACCCGTTTTTACAACAGCTATCCGGTTGGTTCCGGCACCGTCGAATATACCGCTTCTAATCCGTTTCCGGCTACTGTAGGAACACAAACCTATTATGGCATTCCTCCGGGAAGTACCGATTGCTATTACACCTTTAAAATTAGTATTGCCACAAGCCCTGTTATTACAGCTCCGGCCAACTATACGCTCGAAGGTTGTAGTACCGGTTCCATAACTGGTCTGGTATATAGTGCGACACCGGTTAGCATTAGTCTGGCTCAATTTTTAGCCGCGGGCGGAACCACAACAAACCAATCGTTAAACTATACCATCACCTACGCCGATACCCAATCCGGTACTTGTCCGTTGGTTGTGACCCGAACTTTTACGATTAGTACCGCTTGCGCAGCGAATCAGCATTTTACACAACAGATTACTATAAAAGATACTACTCCACCGGTACCACCAACTCCACCGGCTGCCATAACCGTAGCCTGCGGTAGCGCTGTTCCGGCAATGATCAGTCTAACAGCCAATGATAGCTGTTCCGGTGCCATAACCGTTCAAGGTGTGGATGTAACCACTCCGGGTAATTGTCCGAACTCGTATTCTATCGTTAGAACCTGGACGTTTACTGATGCCTGTGGTAATTCATCAAGCGTATC
>NZ_JASLCE010000045.1 GCF_030146175.1 Flavobacterium sp.
CCATCATTCACCCTTAGTACTTTAAGCGGCTTTAGAAATAAAGCCGCTTTTTTTATGTCTTGTAAAGTTAAATCTTTATGATGGCTATTTCTTCTTTTAAGAATCGTTCAACTTAAAATTTAAGTAAAAGATTCTTTTACCTCTTAATAAACGAATGGTTATAAAATGTAATAATGCGTATTATTACGGAATTATATCTCAATAATATTTAAGTTATTTGGGCTTAAAATGCTTATTAAAATATTATGATCATAAAAAAGATAATGCTTCTGATTTTTAAAAAAATTAAGAAACCCCTAAAAAGAAAAAACTTAAAAAAGAACGAAATTTATTTTACGATTGCTAGCTCAATTATTTTAGGTTTAGCAGCAATTTACATTTCATTTAAAGCTAATGAAATAGCTGAAAAACAATATCAAATGGATTATTTTGAAAGTCGACCGGAGTTTTTAGTAAAATTAGAAGAATTAGGTGATGGGGAAAGTAGTCAAGTAATAATAAAAAAGATTAATGGAAAAGCAAAGAATATAAGAGCGGGTTTACCTATTAGTGTTTTAGATATCCAAACAATAGAGAAAGAAAATTTAATATATGGAAAAACTTTTATACTTGGAGATAATTTTAGAGAAATAACCAATGATTTTCCAGAAGGTAACTATGAAAAAAAAGTAAGAGGATATAAGAATTTGATGAATAGTTGGCTTCTAAAGCATGAGTTACATACAAAAGTTCAAGAAAAATATGATTTAAGATCAAGTTCACATATTACAACATTTGTTTCTATTAGTTATTTAAATTTTGAAGAAAAAAGAATAACTGAATATTATTTAATTTCTCAAATGTCATCATTTGGAACTTTGGTGACAGATACTATTAAAATGAAAAACTATGTCCATGATTTTTTCCCTGATCCTCAAAGGGAAGATTATATCTTCTTAGAGGATATTAAAAAAATAGATATTGATAGAATATTAAATAAATATGAGAAAGAAAAAATAAAGCGAGAGGTTTCTCATCTATTTTTAGAGAATCTGTTTTGTAAATAAGATTTTAAAACAAATATTCTTTCTTTTTTACCCATAACATAAATTTTGATCCAGTCTATAAAAAACAAAACCCTGTAGTTACTACAGGGTTTTATTATTTGATCAATTAACGAACAGTTCGTTCCGTAATGTTTTCGTTGTATTTTTCATAGAAAATATCCAATCGTTCCGGGTTGATTTCGCCATTAGCATTGAGTACTTTCTCTTTAAGTAGCCAGGTGATTAGTTTTTGCATGTTTTTTCTGGAGTTTAAACCCATTCCGGAAATGGCCTGCGATTTATTGGTAGTTTCCACTTTTTTCTTAAACGGTATAAAGTTTAAAACCAGATAATCGTCGTCCAGATATTCTCTTGTTTCGTTATTGTTGAATTTGTAGAGTAAAAGCTCATTATCGTCTAAACTAAAGAGCGTATGGATAAAGGAATTGGTTTTTTCGTATTTCAGAACTTGTTTGCCGTCAAAAAGTACTTTTTCGTCTTTAATTTCTACTTCCTGCGCATTCATAAATAGGCCTCCTAAAAGAAAAAGACCTGAAAATAATAATTTGCGATTCATTGGTTTTAGTTTGTAAATGTTATTTGAGTTTGTTAAAAAGTTGCCAAATATATAAAAGAAACTTATATGATAAAGTGTTGTTGTAAGTAAAGTTTTAATTTTTAGTGTGACTTAGTTTATACGTTATATCTGATGTAAAAAAGCGAGAGGAGATTAAAAACAACTTTACTCTGAAATAAGTTGATTTTAAGCCGATTTATTTCGGGATCATTTCTTTTAACAAGCGCTGACTCTTTTCTATTTTAATTCCTTTATCATTTATAAAGCAACGATTTATTTTATAAAAAAGTAGATTTTTTGGAGTATCTTAGGACAATATGTAATAGTTATAACCCCAAAATCTATTTTATATGAAATTTAAGTACATACTAACACTTTTTTTGATGGGTGGTTGTTTTGCTATGGCACAAACCAAACAAGTGTTGATCGAAAATGTCAGACTTTTGGATCTTAAAGCTGCTAAATTAACCACACCGATGCATGTTTTGGTATCCGGTTCGACGATACAAAAAATAAGTGCTACAGCTATTACGGCCGACAAAGAGGTGATAAGGATTAATGGTGGCGGTAAGACCTTGATGCCCGGTTTAATCGATGTCCATGTACACATGACATTTGGTACGTTTACGATGGCACAATTGATGGGAGAAGATTTAACGGAAGAATTTCTGGTTCGCAAAATAGGTGAATCGGCCCAACAAATGCTGCTTCGCGGATTTACAAGTGTCCGTGATGCGGGCGGTCCTATTTTTCCGTTAAAAACAGCCATCGATGCCGGTAAATTGGTCGGTCCGCGTATCTGGCCTTCGGGTGCTGTGGTGAGTCAGACTGCCGGGCATGGTGATTTTAGAACGCCGAATGAACGCTCCCGTCGCTTTTTCGGAAAACCGTCCCGAGCCGAACAAGTGGGGGCTACTTTTATTGCCGATGGTCGGGATGATGTATTAACGGCCGTACGGGAAAACCTGCGTTTTGGCGCCAGTCAGATTAAACTCATGGCGGGTGGTGGAACGTCGTCAGCCTATGATCCGATTGATGTGACGCAATATACACTCGACGAAATGAAAGCCGCCGTAGAAGCCGCTGCCGACTGGGGGACATACGTTATGGTACATGCCTATACGCCAAAAGCGGTGCAACGTGCTGTCGAAGCGGGGGTGAAATGTGTCGAGCACGGTCAGATGCTGGATGAAGCAACCTTAAAATTACTGGCAGAGAAAAACGTTTGGTTAAGTCTGCAGAATCTAATGGATAACAACGACAGTATGGATGAGCAGCGCAAACAAAAGCGTAAGCCGGTATTGGAAGGACAAAATAAAGTATGGCCTTTGGCGAAAAAGTTAGGTGTAAAACTGGCCTGGGGAACCGATTTTCTGTTTCAACCGGAATTAAACGATGAACAGAATAGTTATATTTTACGTCTTCAAAAATGGTTTAGCAATGCTGAAATTTTAAAGATGATCACTCAGGATAACGGAGAATTATTACAATTATCCGGTTTGCGCAATCCATATCCCGGAAAACTAGGAGTCGTGGAAGAGCAGGCTTTGGCCGATTTGCTATTGGTAGATGGTGATCCATTAAAAGATCTGTCGATAATCGCAAATCCGGAGAAAAACTTTTTATTGATCATGAAAAATGGACAACTATACAAGAATACAATCAAAGCTAAAAAGTAGTTCCTTTTATAGGTCGTATTGTTGGGGGTTTTAATAGATGTTATCGGTAAAAATGGTTTGTGATTTTTTTGAATTTATAATGTGTTTTTATTGTGATTAATTCAATTTTTAGGATTTTATAAAATTGAATTGATGTAAAATTATGACTTAATTTGATTTTTTGTTAATTTAGATTCTGATTAATATCTAATTATATAAAATTTAATGGCTAAATTCAAAATTGAAATCAAATGGGCTTTTATATTTATTACAATGTCCTTGTTATGGATGGTTCTGGAAAAGTTATGCGGATTGCATAGTACACATATCGATAAACAGCAATATCTCACACTACTTTTTATAATTCCGGCTGTTTGGATATATTTTCTCGCTCTTAAAGACAAAAAAATACACTATTATAAAGGTGTAATGAGCTATAAACAAGGGTTTATCAGCGGGTTAATCGTTACGTTAATTGTCGCACTTTTTAGTCCACTCACACAGTGGATCATCTCTTGTGTTATTACTCCGGAATATTTTCCAAATGTCATCGAATATTCTTTAAAAACCGGATACCACAAAACCCGTGAAGCAGCTGAGGCCTATTTTAGTCTTGAGAATTATATAAAGCAGAGCGTTATCGGAGCGTTAATGATGGGTATTGTTACGACTGCGATCGTGGCTTTTTTTGTACGTAGTAAAAATTCTAAAAATGAATCCTAAAACCATAAAACTATGAAAATAATAAAACTGATTATCTGTCTGCTTTTCGGGCTTATGTTTATCAATGCCGGGCTTAATAAGTTTTTAAACTATATGCCTATGGAAAAAATGAGCGATGAGCAAATGAAAATTATGGAAGCGTTTATGACAATAAAATGGTTGATGCCTCTGGCCGGAGTTATCGAGATTCTCGGCGGATTGTTGTTTATTATTCCCAAAACACGCGCTTTAGGAGCGATTATTATCCTTCCGGTGATGGTTGGGATCGTTTGCCATAACATCATTTTTGAACCATCCGGACTTCCTTTGGTGTTAACGCTTTTCCTAATCAATATGCTAATTATTGCAGACAATTGGAAAAAATACAAACCAATGTTTTCGTGATAAAGGAGTACAATACTATAAAACGCCTCGTTGTTTACCACTTTAAACAGCGAGGCGTTTCCTTTAGGGAGGGCTATTATTATTTTTTGTCTTCCGGGCGATCTTTTATCTGCGATTCTTTTAAATAAACCTTTTTCCCCGTTTTGTTTACATAATATTTTTGATTTTTATTATTGATGTAAACATCGGTTCCGTCAGGAGCCATTTTACCTTTCCATACTTTGTCGGAAATTTTAGAGGTTCCTTTTACTGCTACTTCGGCGGTTTTGTCACCGACTTTCTTAGCGGTTTTTTCAATTTTGTCGCCTACGCTTTCTTTTTTTTCCTGTGCTTGTACCGAAATCGAAAAGACGGTAAACAAACCCAGGGATACCACGGTTAAAATGCTGCTTCTTTTCATACTATAATTATTTTGAAGTTATACTTAGTTAAGATTTTTAGCAGTAAGTTGCGGTGAAGCTATTTTTTATTGGATGGTTTCTATAAAGATACTAATAAAGTAGGACAGAATATTCTAATAGGTTGATTATTAGCTTTTTTTTAAGAATTAATGTATTGGTACCTTTTGGACTAAAAAAGTAGAAAAATTAAATGTGTTTAAAAAAAATAGGTATAAAAAGTCCAATTTTAAAGAATAATAGATCAGATTAGAGGATTCAAACGGTTGAAAAATCTAATATTGTACTACGTTCTTAATTAATCTCACTTGTAATTATTTTGGTAAGTTTTTTGTATTGACGGGGAAGGGATACCTAATGGGGGATATATGAAATAATGATTTGTATTTATGAGATTTTACAAGTTGTTATTCATTAATAGGTTGTTTTCCTTCCCCTCATCAATACATTTATGTAGCATTTATACTAATTTTAAAACGGTATGTCCTAACAAATGTAACATTTAATATATCATAATAAAAATAAGTGTTTGATTATCAATGTTTTTGTCCTGACTGCAATAAAAGATTTATTTAAAGTCGGTAGTTAGTATAGTACGCTTTAATAGAGCGTTCTAAGTTTAGAATAAAGATTAAAACTAATTGTAAATAGTCCAGTTTAATAGAGGTTCTGTTGATAGTAGGAAAAGTAAATATAAGTTGAAAATGCCATCTGATATACACAGGTGGCATTTTTTTATGTACACTGCCGGAAATGCCCTAAATTGTAATTATATCGATGGTTAATCAGGTTGTAGAGATAAAAAGCACAGTATATAAAAAATCCCTGATCGTATTATAGATCAGGGAAAGAAAATGGCAAATTGCTATTGCGCTTTAAAACAATTCAATTAATGAATATTCAGATAAGCGAATAGTGGATTTTAATTATAAATAGAAAATGATTTTTTATATTCCGATGGCGTAATACCATGATGCTTTTTAAACGATTTAATAAAACTCTCATTCGTATTAAATCCTAAAAAATCATAAACTTTTATGTGCTCTTTACTTTTTGTTTGAAGTAGGATTGTCGCTTTATCCATTTTTTGGATTAAAAAATATTTTTTTGGCGACATGCCATAGATTTGGATGAAATGTCTTTTAAAAGTAGATAAACTCAGATTGCATAGCGATGCCATTTCAGAAATACTGGTATTTTTATAAACATTGCTATCTACAATTTGCTGTATCGTAGATTCCTGATAACATATTAGATTAATAAACCAGTTTATTTTATCGGGATCATTACTGAATAGGTCTAACATAAATTCTTCAAATTTTACCAGGCATATATTTTCTGGCGAATCTTCCTTATGAGTTATATACTCTAAAGAAGGAAGAAAATAGTCCTCTATAAAGTTACTTTTTTCGCATTCCATATGGTTTTCAAGATAGTGTGAACTACGATTCTTTTTTATTTTTTGGAAATCGGGATACTTTAACAAAAAATCATTCAAAACTTTGTTGTTAAACATGATACAGACACCTTCAATATAGTCCTCTTCTTTTAAGGTAGTTTCAAAAACGAATTGAGCACCTGAAGAAAATATCATAAAATTATAAGGACTAAGGGCAATAGTAGAACGTTTTATCGCTACTTTTTTCATGCCTTTTATAGGAAAAACAATCAGGTTATAATTAAGTGATACTTTTATTTTAGAAATAGAACGTTTGGTTTGAAAATGTACTATGCGGATATCATTTACCAGATCATTGGTTAAACAACAGGCGGTTTCTTTTGAATTAAATACACGGTCTTCCATCATAAAGGATATTTTAAATTAAACATGATTTTACTCTAATTGATATCATCTTAGATTTTCTTTTTCTGTGTTTTATCAGAAATAAGCAAGTCTAAGAGACCAGATAGTATTCAGTTTTTTCGGGTAATATCATAGATGACAATACTGTAAAAATAGGAACGATAGAAAATTATAGTATCATTCAGATTATGACAGCATTATTACTTAATAGATAAAAATGAGGTAGATAGGAGCGGACGGATGGGTTTTATATGTAATGCATACATTTAATTTTTTTAGTTAATACTAATTTTTCAATCGGTTTGGGAGAATATATAAAGAGAGGTGAAAATGGGTGGTCTTCCTTAACTAGAGGGTAATTGTTCAAAAAGTTTTATGAGACTAGTTTTTAGCCCATAAAAATAATTGGGAAGACACTATTTATTGTGGGAGGATAGTATATTCAGAAATGACAAAACAAGTCATAACGATTTTTACTTAAACAAAAATAGTTAAAAATGTTTTAAAAAAGTAGTTTTTTTGAAAAAAATGTTTAAAAAGTTGCTAAAATGATCTTTTAGCCGATTAAATCAGGATAAGTGTTGTTTTAAACTTATTGGTATAGCTATACTGTAATAGTGATAAAAGAGCTGTTTATAGTATTAAAATAACAAAAGTTTGTTTTAGTACAAAACATCTATTTTCCTGTAGAAAAGAGTCATTCTTTTTGAGAAAAAATAGAAGTGTTTTTACTTTGTTTAATGAAGTTAAGATTTAAATATAGAAACAGCGAAAGCATTTCAAGACTTCAGATAAATAATTCAAAATTTATAAACCGGTATATATACAGTTTTGATTTTTATACTGGGAAGTTGTACATAAAGAAGTCGGTTTTATTTCTGAGGGAATCTAAAATATAATTAAGATAAACAATATAAAATTGTAATAGTTAAATAGTTAATCTGTATGAAAAAAGTTTTGAGTTAGTTAAGTTTTCCATACCATGGAATTTATTTTTTTTCATATTTAATCCAAAAAAATGGATAAAATCATTTTTTTTGCCGGTGTGGTTAGCCGGCTTTTTTATTGATAAAAGAAAAAGTTATGTTACTTTTTTGCGGGTTTGGAAATGAAAAGAATTTAACAGGATTTTATAACTTCAAAAGGGATTCATTCGGCTTAGAATCCTTAAATTTAAGAAATTCTAAAAACAGTCGGGATTGCCCAAATTCAGGCTGAATAACTCAAAATCTGCCTATAACTATGAAGACAATTATCATCGCAACTGATTTTTCAGCCGAAGCCATTAATGCTGCAAAATATATTGCAAAAGCGGTTACCGGAAAAGCCTATCGACTTGTACTTTATAATCTGTATAACACTTCTATTCATGCACAAAATGCCCGCTTGTCAGCTATGGAAATCGATAAGATGTTTCAGGCACAAAAAAGTAAGGTGAACGAAAAAGCAATTGCTTTGAACGAAATGTATCGTGTTGAAGTGGTTACACATGTAGTAGCCGGTAATTTTTACGAAGAATTGGTGAAAAGTATACAACAATTTGATGCCGAATTGGTTGTAATGGGAATGGCCGAAAGATCGGTGGAACAGGATTTGTTAGGCAATACGACCACCGCGGCGATCAGTATGCTAAAATTCCCTGTACTGAGTATTCCTTTAGGAGCCGAATATAACGGTATCAAACATATTCTTTTTGCTTGCGATGTCGTGAGAGGTGTACACAAAACGGTACTCGATAGAGTACGGGAAGTAGCGGCCGATTATCATGCTACTGTTGAAGTATTTCATATTCGGGAAAAGTCGGAAGAAATAACGCAACAACAAGACGAAATGCATCCGATGGAAGCAACATTATCCGGAGTGAATCACACCTATAAAAACGTACAGTCGTCTGAAATAATTAAAGCCATTCGGGATGAGATTGTAGCGTCTGAAACCGATTTGTTAATTATGGTTCCGTATAAATATGGTTTTTGGGATTCGATGTTACACAAAAGTAAAACCCGAGCAATGGCATCCGGAAGTAAGGTTCCATTATTATCGCTTCCGCTATAACACAATTTAAACTCTTTTTAAACTATAGGTTAAATTTATGAATTGACTTGTTTTCCGAAACAGGACTCTCTAATTTTGTCATGTGAAAAAACTGGCCGTATACATACTCGTATTTCTGATTAGCCTGAACAATTGCTTTTTTGTACAATTGTTCAAACTGCCGGTTTTGTTTCAACACTTTGAAGAACACCAAAACGATGATGGGAACCTCGGCTTTGTCGATTTTCTGGCCATGCATTATTGGGGTGACGATATTAACGATTCGGACGACGATCGCGATATGCAGTTGCCTTTTAAAAAAGTGGATCACCATGTGCCGAATTTGGTATTTATTCCGAATCGTATTTCCTATACTACGACTATCAATCGTATACCGGACACTTCCCGGTTAAAAATTACCTATAATAGCCACTTACACCCTAATCCGCATTTGGGTGCTTTGTTTCGTCCTCCAATCGTATAACTTCTTTATCGGATTTTAAAAAAATACCAAAGACACAATCGTGTCTGTTGGCGCATTTACTATAAATTCAAATGAAGTTATGCTAACAAAAATCATTCAATTTTCAGTTAAAAATAAACTGGCAATTGGGATCTTCATGTTACTATGGGTAGTCTATGGTATCTATGAAGTGACTCGTTTGCCTATTGATGCCGTACCGGACATCACGAACAATCAGGTACAAATTATTACAACGGCACCAGCTTTGGGAGCCGAAGATGTGGAACGGTTAATAACCTTTCCGATTGAACAGGCCATTAGTAACATCCCAAACCTAAAAGAAAGCCGGAGTATTTCCCGCTTTGGTTTGTCGGTAGTTACAGTCGTTTTCGATGAAAAAGCCGATGTTTACTGGGCGCGTCAACAAGTAACCGAGCGCCTGCAACAAGTGGCTATCGACGAAAATGCCAACCGACCGGAAATGGCACCGGTAACCACCGGATTGGGAGAAATTTACCAATATGTCCTCAAACCCCAAAAAGGTTTTGAAAGTAAGTATTCGCTGGCCGATTTACGGACCATACAGGACTGGACTGTAAGAAAACAGTTACTTGGAACACCCGGTATTGCCGACGTCGCAACCTTTGGCGGAAAGCTAAAACAATATGAAGTAGCCGTTAATCCCGCCCGACTAAAAGCACACAATCTAACCATTAGCGATGTTTTTATCGCATTAAACCGGAGTAACCAGAATACCGGTGGTGCCTATATTGAAAAAGGACCTACCGTTTCCTATATCCGTAGTGTGGGGCTGGCACGGGATATAAAGGATATCGAAAATATTGTGATCAAATCTACTCAGGCCGGAACGCCGGTACTGGTTAAAAACATTGCGGAAGTAAAATTAGCATCCGCCATCCGTTATGGAGCGTTAACCACAGATGATCGCGGGGAAGCCGTAGGCGGAATCGTGATGATGCTAAAAGGCGAAAATGCCAGTAATGTAATCGAAAACGTTAAAAATAAAGTTACCGAAATCGAAAAAATCCTCCCGGAAGGCCTTACGATAGAACCGTTCCTGGATCGTACCAAAATGGTGGATAACGCTATTGGAACCGTAGAAAAGAACCTTATCGAAGGCGCGCTGATTGTCGTTTTGGTACTGGTTCTCTTTTTAGGAAACCTGAGAGCCGGGTTTATTGTCGCTTCGGTAATACCATTGTCCATGCTTTTTGCAATCAGTATGATGAATGCTTTCGGAGTAAGCGGTAATCTGATGAGTCTCGGTGCATTGGATTTCGGACTGATTGTCGACGGAGCGGTGATCATCGTAGAAGCGATATTGCATCATTTGCATTCGGAAAAAAAATACCAACTACAAACCGATATTTCACAACAGGAAATGGATCGGGAAGTAACCGGATCGGCTTCCCGCATGATGAATGCCGCTGTTTTCGGTCAGATTATTATCCTGATCGTTTACCTGCCAATCCTGTCGCTACAGGGAATTGAAGGGAAAATGTTTAAGCCGATGGCGCAAACGGTGGCTTTTGCAATCCTCGGTGCTTTTATCTTATCACTAACGTATGTGCCCATGGTTAGCGCACTGTTTATCAGTAAAAAAGTAAACCACAAACCCAATCTTTCCGACAGGGTAATGGCTCGTTTGGAAACCGGTTATGAAAAACTGCTTTCCAGAGGCTTAAGGTTCCGAAAAGGAATTGTGGCGGTTGCCATCGTGTTGTTTTCGCTGGCAGTATTGTTATTTACCCGAATGGGAGGGGAATTTATCCCACAACTGGAAGAAGGCGATTTTGCAGTCGAAACCCGATTGCTACTCGGTACCAATTTAACCACAACTACCGAAACCATACAGAAAATATCCGTAGCATTAAAGGAACAGTATCCTGAAGTAAACCGGGTCGTATCGCGAATCGGTAGTGCCGAAATACCAACCGATCCGATGCCGATTGAAGGGGGAGACATGATCATTGTACTTAAAGATAAATCGGAGTGGACGAGTGCTTCCTCATTTTCTGAATTGGCCGAAAAAATGGCGGCTACGGTTCAGGAAGTCGCACCAGGGGTCACAACAGGTTTCCAGTTCCCGGTGCAAATGCGTTTTAATGAATTGATGACCGGTGCGAAACAGGATGTAGTTTGTAAAATCTATGGAGAAGATTTGGATAAACTGGCGCAATATGCTGAACAATTGGGAGCGATTAGCCGTAGTGTAAAAGGTACAGCCGATTTATATGTGGAAAAAGTAACCGGTATGCCGCAAATTGTAATCGATTATAACTGGGCCGAAATGGCCAAATATGGCCTGTATGTTCAGGATATTAACCGTACGGTGAATGCCGCATTTGCCGGAGCCGTGGCCGGAAATATTTATGAAGGGGAAAAGCGTTTTGATCTGGTCGTACGGGTCGATGCCGCCGGACGAAAAGATATTAACGACGTTCGGAATCTTCTGGTAGCTACGGCTTCCGGAGCGCAGATTCCGTTATATCAGGTGGCGTCGGTTCAGGAAGTGGAAGGACCAAATCAGATTCAGCGGGAAGATGCCAAACGCCGGATTATTGTAGGCTTTAATGTACGTGGTCGCGATGTACAGAGTATTGTAAACGAACTGCAACAGAAGGTAAGCGCTCAAATTAAATTCGATCCCGGGTATTATGTGACCTATGGCGGTGCTTTCGAAAACCTGCAACAGGCAAAAAGCCGATTGGGTGTGGCGGTTCCGGTGGCATTACTGTTAATCTTCGGACTATTGTATTTTGCTTTCAGATCGTTTAAGGAAGGAATCATCATTTTTACAGCGATACCGTTATCGGCTATCGGAGGTGTGTTCGCACTGACCTTACGGGATATGCCGTTTAGTATTTCGGCCGGAGTTGGATTTATCGCGCTTTTCGGTGTTGCGGTTCTGAATGGAATTGTACTGATATCGGAATTTAACCGAATCCGAAAACTAGGTGAAATCACCGATCCGTTACAATTGATCATTACCGGTACCAAAAACAGATTGCGCCCGGTATTGATGACAGCGGCTGTAGCTTCTTTAGGATTCCTGCCAATGGCACTGAGTAATGGTGCCGGTGCCGAAGTGCAACGTCCGCTGGCTACGGTGGTTATTGGCGGATTGTTAACCGCTACGTTGCTAACCTTATTTGTATTGCCAGCCATTTATTTAATGACATATGACACGAAATTATTTCAAAAGAAAATGAAAAAGAATAAAAACAGCAACCTGCTGCTACTCCTGTTCGGATTTTTAATTTCCGGAGGATTATGGGCGCAGGAAACGGTTCCGGTTTCACTGGACGGATCGATTGCCATTGCGATTAAAAACAACAAACGAATCCGAGCGGCGCGACATAACGAACAATCGAAAGAATGGTTGCGTCAGTCGGCTTATGATATCCCGAAAACCAATGTAGATGCCGATTACGGACAGTTTAACAGTCAGTTTAAAGATAACCGTTTTGGGATAAGTCAGACGTTTAATTTTCCAACGGTCTATTCCCGACAAAAGAAAGCACTCACAGAAGGGTTTCGGGTAGCTCAGGCACAAACACAACTTACGGAACAGGAGTTAAAAGCGCAAGTACGCCAATGGTATTATGAGCTGATCTGGTTACAGCATAAAAAAGCATTATTGCATTATGCCGACAGTATTTACCGTCTGATGGAAGAGAAGTCGAAGCTGCGGTTTAAAGTCGGCGAAACGAATATATTGGAGAAAAGTGCCTCGCAGTCGGCACGACAGTTTTACACGAATCAATTCAATATGATCACTCAGGATATTGCGATAGCGCAACGATCGTTTAATACGGTTCTACAGGATAATATTAGCTATGTTCCGGAAAATTCGCCCATTAAAATGGATGAAAAAGGAACGCTTGAAAAACCAGCTGCCGAAAATCTTCCCGCGGTAAAATTATCACAACACGAAGCCGAAAGTGCCCGTTGGCGTTGGAAAACCGAACGTGCCAGAATGCTACCGGATATCACGTTGGGCTATAACAATCTTAGTATTACCGGCTTTCAGACCAATGCGTCGGGACAGGAAGTTTATTACGACAGCGGACAACGGTTTAGTTATATAAATGCCGGGATAAGTCTGCCGTTGTTTTTCGGAAGTCAGTCGGCGCGTAGTAAAGCCGCCAAAGCCGAGTGGGACTATTATAAAACACAGGCGGAAGCCATCAAAACGGAACTTTCGGCACAACAACTCAACGCTGCAAAAGAACTGGAAAAATTCCGGGAAAGTTTACAGTATTATGAATCACAGGGACTGGAAAATGCCAAAACAATCATCGATGCGGCAAACAGCCAGTTAAATAATGGGGATATCGATTACCTGCAATGGGTAATGGTAGTCAATCAGGCCATCACCATCAAAAACGAATACCTCGATACGGTCAATAATTACAATAAGGCTGTGATTCGGGTACAATCTTTAAACAACTTTTAAATCATGAAAAAGTATAGTATCTCCATAGTCGCACTAGTATTTATGATGTTGCTTTCCTGTAGTAAAAAGGAAACCGAAACGTCAAAAGATTCGACATCAACTACGCCGGGTATCGTAAAACTGAGCACCGCACAGGTTCAGAATGCCGGAATAACGGTAGGACAACCTTCGGAAAAAGAACTCAGCGGCGTTCTCACCTTACAGGGAACCGTAACCGTACCGCCGCAAAGCCGCGTGGATGTAACGTTTCCGCTAGGGGGCTATATCCGGAAAACAAACGTAATGCCGGGTATGCATGTTAAAAAAGGACAACTACTGGCACAAATCGAAGACATGCAATATATCCAGTTACAACAGGATTATCTTACGGCTAAAGAGAAATACAATCTGGCCGTAATGGAATACAACCGTCAGAAAGAATTGAATGCTAAAAAAGCCAGTAGCGACAAACTATTGGAACAAATCACAAGCGAACGCGAAACCCAACGAATTACCATGACTTCATTGGGGCAAAAACTTTCGTTACTGGGAATCAATATCGGACGATTGTCTACTGCTACGATTAGTAAGTCGATTGCCATTGTATCGCCGGTAAATGGGCTGGTATCGAAAGTAAATATCAATATCGGAAAATATGTCGGGCCGACAGAAATGTTGTTTGAGTTGGTCGATATGCAGGATGTCGTACTGTCTTTTAATGCTTTTGAAAAAGATATCGCCTATCTGAAAACCGGACAAAAATTGGACGTTTACACGAATGATCAATCAGATCGGAAATACCGTGCAACAATTGCTTATATTAACCATTCTCTAAATGAGGATCGTGCCGCTGAGGTAATTTGTAAACTGGAATCGTACCAACCGGCTTTACTTCCGGGACTTTTTGTAAACGGTACGATTGAGGTGCAATATAAAAAGGCACTTACGGTTCCGGAAAGTAGTGTTGTAGACTGGAAAGGAAAAAAATACGTTTTTGAAGCACAAGCGGAAAATCGTTTTGCAATGATACCGGTCGTGGCAGGAATTGCACAGGATGGATTGCAACAAATTGTATCGGATAAAATCAATTCGGGTTCCAAGCTGGTTATTCAAAATGCCTATACATTGCTAATGAAAACGATGAATAGCGGAGACGAGTAGAAAAGAAGAAAGAGAAAAGAGAAAAGAGAAAAGAGAAAAGAGAAAAGAGAAAAGAGAAAAGAAAAAAGAAAAGAATTGGGTCGTTAGCAATAATTTGCCCGAAATAGAAAGACCTGTCAGGAATTGTCTCACCCGACAGGTTTTTTCGTTATACACCGAAATTGGAAAGCGGTGCCGTGAGCCGTTCCAGAAAATACCGGGCGGCTTTTTTCTGATAAGCATCCTGATGTGTGATGATCATCGCACGTCGGGTCATGTTGATTTTATTGATTGGAATAATAGCCAGTTCTTTGTCGATGGCAACGGTGGTTTTGGCCAGAATCGTATACCATTTTCCGGATTTTACCAGATCGAGTAAAGTCGGTATGTCATTGATTTCAGCCGATATTTTTGGATGGATGTTGTGTTTGGCAAAGATATCACCCACAAACTTACGCGTACTGTAACCAGCTGCCGGTAATACAATAGGCAACTGACTTATTTCAGTCAAATCGATTTCTTTTTTATCCGCCAGCGGACTATTTAATGCGGCAACCAAACACAATGGGGATTCGAATAACAGTGTATAAGTCAGATTTTCGTCGGCTATGATTTCTTCAAAAGCCAGAACCAGATCCAAATGCAAACCGATCAGTTTGTCGTGTAATTCTTCCGACGTACCAAAGTACACTTTTACGGTAACACCGGGATAATCGTTTAGAAAAGCAATTAATGCCGGCGTGAGCAGATGGCGTAATCCGTAGGTTACTCCAATAGAAAGAGCACCGGTTTTGAGTTCGCTGAGGTCTTTTAATAAGGTTAGTCCGCTATTGGCTTTGTTAACGGTTTGCAGCGCATAACTGTAAAAAAGATCTCCGGCTTCGGTGAGTGTAATCCGTTTACCGATCCGGTTAAACAAAGGCGTGTCGAGTTCAATTTCCAGTTGTTTAATCTGTTGCGACAACGTACTCTGACTAATATTAAGCGCTTCTGCGGCAGCGGTAAAATTGAGTAATTCCTTGGCCTTTATAAAATATTTGAGTTGACGTAGTTCCATTTTTTAAATCGGTTTTATCGATTGATGATATAGAAAAATAACGTTTTACAAATTTATAAATTATAGGGAACTTTGTAGTGTAAAATGATGTAAAAATGAATATGTTCCGGTCACTTAAGTATAGAAATTTCCAGCTTTTCTTTTATGGACAATCTATTTCTTTAATGGGAACCTGGATGCAAAAAACGGCTGTAAGCTGGTTGGTTTACCGACTTACGGGATCGGCCTTTTTATTAGGGTTGGTCACTTTTGCCAGTCTGATTCCTTCTTTGGTACTATCGCCTTTTGCCGGTAGTTATATCGAAAAGCACAATCGCTTTAAAATTATGATGAAAAGCCAGGTTATCTCGATGATACAAGCGGGTACGTTGGCCATAATGATCTATTTTAAATATTATAGTATTCCGGCGCTGATAGGTTTGAGTTTGCTTCAGGGGATCATCAATTCGTTTGATGTAATCTGTCGGCAAACGCTCATGATGGATATGGTGGGTAATAAAGAAGACCTGCCCAATGCCATTGCGTTAAATTCGACCATGACCAACCTGGCTCGGATCATCGGTCCGGCTTTGGCAGGATTGGTGTTGGGAACTCTGGGCGAGGATTTCTGTTTTATCGGGAACTTTTTAAGTTATATTCCGGTATTGTATTGTTTGTACCGAATGGACATCCGAATTTCAGAAAATACCGAACCGATTAATAATGTGTGGTACGAGTTAAAAGAAGGGTTTCATTATCTGGTACACGAAAAAGAGCTGATCAGTTTGATTTTATTGCTTTCAATGAACAGCTTGATTGTGATTCCGTTTAATACCCTGATGCCTATTTTTGCCAAAGATATTTTTAGCGGAACAGCCAGTACTTTTAGTTTGTTCGAAAGTGCGATTGGTCTTGGTGCAGTGATAAGTGCCGTTTATCTGGCGAATCTGAAAAAATACGATCATATTATTAAAATTATTATAATAGCCGGTTTTATGCTTGGAAGCAGCGTGATGTTACTGGCGGGTTCCAATCTGATTGCCGTTTCGGTTATCCTATTGGTTGTAGCCGGTATCGGAATGATGGCACAAACATCGGCTATCAATACCTATATCCAAACCCATGCACATCCGAGTATGCGTTCGCGTTCCATTAGTTATTTTATCATGGGATATCAGGGACTAATTCCGGTAGGGAGCCTTCTGGCCGGTGTTGTAGCAGAATCGATCGGTGTGCGTTTAACCGTGGTTTTCCAGGGCGCCATTGGAATCGTAGCCATATTGGTATTCTACCTGTATTGGAAACGAATGAAAGCCAATAGCATTATAAAAGAAGAAGTGTATAGTAACGAACGATCCTAATCATGAAAATCATACCCCTTAGCGAAGGTATATTCTGGGCTAGTAAAACAAAAGAATTTACCTTGGTCGATAGTGCTCCGGTTGGCGAACCGGGCGCGTTAAAAATGGCAATAAGTCCTTTTCTGATCCAACTTCCGGACGATCTGGTTTTGGTTGACGCCGGACTCGGCTTTGAACGCAACAGAAAACCAATTCTGATTTCGTTGTTGCAAGAAGCTGGGTATGAACCGGAGCAAATTACAAAGGTTTTGTTAAGTCATTTGCATAAAGATCACACCGACGGATTGGGCTTTTTTACTAATGATCATTTTGAAACCTATTTCCCGAAAGCAACTTTGTTTTTGCAGCGGAGAGAAATGGACTATGCTTTATCGCAACCGGAAAATCCGTCGTTTAATTTGAGAACACTAAAAGCTTTACAGGAACTGCCAAATGTGGCGTATATGGAGGCCGATAAAGGTACTATCGGAGCGTATATTACCTTTGAAGTTACCGGCGGACATTCGCCGTTTCATCAGGTATTTTGGTTCCGGGATCAGGATGAGACTGCATTTTATGGCGGTGACAATCTGCCGCAGGAATCCTATCTGAAATACCATATCGCCTATAAAACCGATTATGAAGGAAGAAA
>NZ_JASLCE010000149.1 GCF_030146175.1 Flavobacterium sp.
TTCTTTCAGATTTTGTTAATGACATAGTCTTAATTTTTAAGCTGATTTACCTGCTTTTCTTCTTAATACTTCACCTACAAACTTAACTCCTTTTCCTTTGTAAGGCTCAGGCTTACGGAAAGAACGGATTTTAGCCGCTACTTGCCCTAATAGTTGTTTGTCATGTGAAGATAACTTAATGATTGGGTTTTTACCTTTCTCGGAAACTGTTTCAACTTTTACTTCTGAAACAACTTCAAGAACGATGTTGTGCGAAAAACCTAAAGCGACATCCAATTTTTGACCTTGGTTAGAAGCTCTGTATCCTACTCCAACTAATTCTAATTCTTTAGTAAAACCTTCAGCTACACCAACAATCATGTTATTGATTAAAGCTCTGTATAAACCGTGTTTAGATCTTTGATCTTTAGCATCAGATGATCTTTCCACGATTACTTGTCCTTCCTCAACTTTAACAGACACATCTGAAAACTCTTGAGAAAGTTCTCCTAATTTTCCTTTTACTGTAATTACAGCGTCTTTAACTTCTACAGTTACTCCAGCTGGAATTGCAATTGGACTTTTTCCTATTCTTGACATTGCTTAGTCTTTTTATTAGTATACGTAACAAATAACTTCACCACCAACATTCAATTGTTTCGCTTGTTTCCCAGTCATAAGACCTTTAGATGTAGAAACGATAGCGATACCTAAACCATTCAAGATTCTAGGTAGTTTGGCAGCACCTGCGTACTTACGTAAACCTGGTTTACTAATTCTTTGGATATCTTTAATTACAGCCTCTTTAGTCTCTTTGTCGTACTTAAGAGCAATTTTGATAGTACCTTGAACAGTACTGTCTTCAAATTTGTAACTTAAAATATATCCTTGATCGAATAAAATTTTTGTGATTTCTTTTTTCATGTTAGAAGCCGGGATTTCCACAACTTTGTGGTTTGCTCTTACGGCATTTCTGATTCTTGTTAAGAAATCTGCGATAGGATCTGTATACATGTTTATTAATTTGCGATTATGGTTTTCGGTAAATTTTCATTTACCGAACCTTTAATCAATTTATAATTCTTTTATATTACCAGCTAGCTTTTCTAACCCCTGGGATCAATCCATTGTTAGCCATTTCACGGAAAGTTACACGTGAAATACCGAATTGACGCATATACCCTCTTGGTCTTCCAGTTAATTTACAACGGTTGTGTAAACGTACAGGAGAAGCATTTTTCGGTAATTTTTGTAGGCCTTCATAATCTCCAGCTTCTAATAAAGCTTTTCTTTTTTCAGCATACTTGTCTACCAAAGCTTGTCTTTTCACCTCGCGGGCTTTCATTGATTCTTTAGCCATAACTTAATTCTTTTTAAAAGGTAATCCTAATTGTGTTAACAATGACTTCGCTTCTTTGTCTGTCGACGCCGAAGTTACGAAAGTAATATCAAATCCGGCAATTTTGTTTACTTTATCAATATCAATTTCCGGGAAAATGATTTGTTCCAAAACACCTAAGTTGTAATTACCTCTACCATCGAATCCGGTTGCTTTGATACCGCCGAAATCTCTTACACGTGGTAATGCAGAAGTGATCAAACGATCAAGGAATTCATACATTCTTTCTCCACGTAAAGTTACTTTAGCACCAATTGGCATTCCTTTTCTTAATTTGAAAGAAGCAACGTCTTTTTTAGAAATGGTAGAAACTGCTTTCTGACCCGTAATTTTTGTTAGCTCCTCAACAGCATGATCTACTAATTTCTTATCTGATACAGCTGCTCCAACACCACGGCTTACAACGATTTTTTCAAGTTTAGGAACCATCATTACGTTTTTGTAACCGTATTCTTCTGTAAGAGCTGCGATAACGCGACTCTTATATTCTTCTTTTAGTCTAGGTATATAAGCCATCACTACAATACTTGATTAGATTTTTTAGAAATTCTCACTTTCTTATCTCCTTCAACTTTCACCCCAACTTTAGTCGCAGACTTAGTTTTAGGATCGATTAAAGCGATGTTAGAGATATGAATAGGAGCTTCTTTTTTCACGATACCACCTTGAGGGTTTTTAGCACTTGGTTTCGTATGTTTCGATACCATGTTAACGCCTTCAATAATCGCTTTGTTTTTCTCGCGAAGTACACGTAAAACTTTACCTTCAGCACCTTTATGGTCACCGGCGATTACTTTTACGATATCTCCTGATTTTATTTTTAGCTTCATCATCTTTACAACGAATTAAAGCACTTCTGGTGCTAATGATACAATTTTCATGAATTGTTTTTCACGAAGTTCTCTGGCTACCGGACCAAAAACACGAGTACCTCTCATTTCACCAGCAGCGTTTAACAATACGCAAGCGTTATCGTCAAATCTGATGTATGAACCATCGGCTCTTCGCACTTCTTTTTTGGTACGTACAACAACTGCAGTGGATACAGCACCTTTTTTCACGTTTCCGTTTGGTGTTGCATCTTTAATAGACACTACAATTTTATCTCCAACAGAGGCATAACGACGTTTCGTTCCTCCTAAAACACGGATAGTTAAAACTTCTTTAGCTCCCGTGTTATCTGCTACTTTTAGTCTTGATTCTTGTTGTACCATAA
>NZ_JASLCE010000103.1 GCF_030146175.1 Flavobacterium sp.
AAAGAAATCAAAAACACCTTATTAGTATCCGCCAAAGCCATCGCTTTTCAACCCGATTCGACCTTGACAAAACAGTACAAAATCGGAAAAGCCCCCGCTCACAACAGGACAAACAGAAAGGCATCAAAAAACGGCATTCATCAAACCGACAGTATTATCCCCAAAAAGGCGACCGTATGGATAAAAGAAGGAATGACACTCGTTCCGAAACAAATCGAAATCGGATTAGACAACGATATAGATGTTCAGGTGATTAAAGGTATAACCGACAAAGATGAGATTGTAACCGGGATTAACGTACCACGGCAATCCAAAAACAATAAAGCAAACAATTCAAGTCCGTTTATCCCTAAACGTCCGGGCGGCGGTGGCGGAAGAAATTAATTTTAGCCTAAAATGAATCGCAATGGGTAAAAAAATTCTGGAAATACAGGATATGAAAAGAGAATTCGTCATGGGTTCCGAAACCGTTCGGGCTTTAAAAGGCGTTTCTTTTGACGTTATGGAAGGCGAATTCATGACTATAATGGGCAGCAGCGGCTCGGGAAAAACCACACTACTCAACATTTTAGGTTGCCTGGACAAACCATCGGAAGGGAATTATTTATTGGATGATGTGAATGTAAAGTCCTTATCCAAAAACGAACTAGCAGCGTTGCGCAACACCAAAATCGGATTTATATTTCAGTCGTATAACCTATTAGCACGCACTTCGGCTATAGAAAATGTAGAATTACCACTACTCTATAATTCCAAAGTATCAACAAAAGAACGAAAGGAAAGAGCCATTAAAGCTCTGGAAGCCGTAAAACTGGCCGATCGTTTGGATCACTTCCCTAACCAACTTTCGGGCGGACAACAACAGCGGGTCGCCATTGCACGTGCTTTGGTAAACGATCCCGTGATGATTCTTGCCGATGAAGCCACCGGTAATCTCGACACCCGGACATCCTACGAAATCATGGCGTTGATTCAGGAATTAAACGCTCAGGGAAAAACGATCATCTTTGTAACCCACGAACCCGACATCGCCGCTTTTAGCAGTCGGACGATAACCCTGCGAGATGGCAAAATCACGAAAGATTTTTACAACCAAAACATAAAATCGGCGAAGCAGATGCTGTCCGATTTTAATGTCGATGACGATTACAAATATGAAAATAGCTAATCTTTTTTTAATCGCATTAAAGGCATTACGCCGCAATAAGCTCCGGGCATTATTAACCATGCTCGGTATTATTATAGGTGTGGCATCGGTTATTGCCATGGTTGCCATCGGACAAGGATCCAAACAAAGCATACAGGATCAGTTATCGAGCATGGGTTCCAATATGATTACAATACGTCCCAACAGTAATGTTACTGCCGGTGCGCGCTTAGACATATCCAGCGTACAAACTTTAACGCTTGCCGATGTGGACGCACTAAAAAAAGAAGCAACCTATCTGAATGCTGTATCACCGGCCGTATCGTCAAAAGGACAAGCCATCAACGGTTCGCTAAACTGGCCAACATCGATGCAGGGTGTTGATGTGGATTATTTAAAGATTCGCAACTGGCCGTTAAAAGAAGGTATTGCTTTTCGGGAATCGGACATCCATGTAGCCAATAAAGTCTGCCTTATAGGACAAACGGTAGCCGACAATATTTTTCCTCCGGGTACCGACCCAATCGGACAGACCATCCGGTTTAATAAAATCCCATTTCGAATTATCGGTATTTTGGAAACCAAAGGCGAAAATGCATTCGGACAGGATCAGGATGACGTGATTATTGCTCCTTATAGTACCGTTCAGAAACGAATTACCAACTCCATTTACCTGCAAAATATTTATGCCGCCACGGCCGATGAAAGCCAAACCGCTTTGGCAACAGCCGAAATCGAACAAATCATGCGGACTTCCCATCGATTAAAAGTGAAAGATGACGATGATTTTTCGGTGCGAACCCAAGCCGAATTGATCAATACCTTTAGCTCCACCAGTCAGTTGCTAACCGTATTGTTAACGGCCATATCCGGCATTTCCTTATTAATAGGTGGTATTGGCATTATGAATATCATGTATGTATCGGTTACGGAACGCACCAAAGAAATTGGTTTACGTATGTCGATAGGCGCCAACGGACGTGATATTTTACTACAATTCCTGGTAGAAGCAATATTGATCAGCTTAACTGGCGGACTTATCGGGATCCTATTGGGCATTATCGCCTCAAAACTGATCCAAATATTCCTACAGTGGCCAACTTTGATTTCGGAATCTTCGGTTATTCTTTCGTTTTTGGTTTGCGCGATAACCGGTATTTTTTTCGGTTATTATCCCGCTTTAAAAGCTTCAAAACTCGACCCAATTGAGGCTTTACACTTCGAATAATATTTTTATAACAACCTCATCTACCTACAAAATCCAAATCATCACCTCTTTTCAAAAGAAAAACACTCCTTAATTCCGATTAGGGTTAGTACATTTTGCGTTTATATATTTTTCACAATAGTGTGAAAATAAATATTTTAAGAAAACCCTTCCTAAAAGTCGGGCAAAAAAACGTCCCATATGCGCATTTTTAAAAACCGCAAATATTTCGTCAAAATTTAATTTTTTCTTCATAAACGGACGAACCATAACAACTACAAAACGATCAACCTCCCTATACAAAAATAAAATCTAACCACCACATAATCAACAAACAAACTGCTGAAATAACGGCAATTAAATTTCACATTTCCATCTTCTATTGTTATTTCTTAAAAAGGCGTAAAATCCGCATAATGTAATCCTAATTTTACATCCGTGCATTTTATCGATTTTTTACGTCTGTTTAAAGATTTATTAACGCAATCATAATAATCAAGTATATATTCGTGACAGTATCAGAATAATACAGTATAAACTTTGACAATATAACAAAAATGAAATCTCCCAATCTTTTTGTTTTTTCACTGCTTTTTTCCATTCAATTATTTGCACAAGGACAAAGCAGTTTTACTAAAAACATTAAAATACCGCAAAGTAACGGTTTTAGTTTCACTACCTATGACGCAGGTGTAAATAGTGAACTATCGGAAATTGGCACCGCCTTCTTTATGAATAAGTACCTGATCTTATCCAATAAGAAAAGAGGGTTTTCGAATGTTTCAATCGATCCGAAAACAAATACACCAAACAACAATTTGTTCTGTGTTGAATTCGACAAACAGGGGAACCTGTCGCGTCCGGTAATTTTTTCCAAATTATTGGATAGCGACGGTAATGAAGGTGGCGTAACCTTTTCGGCCGATCAAAAGACCATTTACTTAACTCGTTCGAAAGAAGAAAACAGCAAACAATTTTCATTGTATAAAGCTACGCTTGATTTAGAAGCAAAAGGATTCTGGAAAGACATCCAACCTTTGGCTATTAATGGAAACTACTCTATCGAAACCCCATTTATGGGACCAAACGGTCAGAAAATATACTTTTCATCAGATATGAAAGGTGGTTTTGGCGGTTACGATATATATAGTGCCGATGTAATGACCGACGGAACTTTAACCAACGTTACCAATCTTGGACCTACGGTTAACTCGGCCAAAGACGAAAAATATCCGTATGTAACCGGTGATAACCGTTACCTGTATTATTCGTCTAACGGACACGAAACGTTTGGCGGATATGATGTTTTCCGTGTTTCATCGGTAAACGGTGATTTTATCAACCGTTCGAACCTGGGTGAAACGATCAACTCCAACAACGACGAGATCGCTTTTACATTCAGCTATCAGAACAAAGGTTATATTTCATCCAACCGAAAAGCCGACAAATCCGATTTTGATATTTACAAATTCGAATTGGTTGTATTGGAACAGAATTTCAACGGTGTAGTAGAAGAAAACAAAACCAAAACAGCACTACCAAATGCTACCGTTGTTGTTAAAAACGAATTTGGCGACATTATCAAAACCCTTAAATCTGACGACCACGGTAAATTCGGTCTTAAAATGGATCCATTGGTGGATTACACTATTGAAACATCCAAAGAAGGTTACGAGCCGAACACTCACTATTTTAAACCAAACGGAAATAGTGTTGCCTATAGCGGTAAAATCGACTTAAGTCAGTTAAAAGCAAAAGTAACCGATAGCGCTATTGAGATTGAAAACATTTATTTCGATTTCAACAAAGCAACACTTAAAAAGGAATCCGAATTATCGTTAAACAAAATCATCGAGGTATTGAACGACAACCCGGAAATGAAGATCAGCATCAATGCCCATACCGATTCCAAAGGTAAGCCTGAATACAATATGGCATTGTCTGAAAAACGCGCACAATCGGCTTTTAAATATTTAACCAGCAATGGTATTTCCAAAGACCGTTTAATTTACAAAGGTTACGGAAAATCAAAACTTAAATGCAACGGCAATTGTACTGAAGAACAGGAAAGCCAGAACCGCCGAGTTGAATTTATCATAAAAAAATAAACCACTATAATTACACTTAAACAAACGCCATGAAAAAATTATTCATCGCAGGTATTATTACTGTATCTGTTTTATCCGCATCATGCTCAAGCGGTTGGAATTGCAAATCAAGTTATGTAAAAAATGACGTGACAAAAAAGAAAGAAATGCAAAAAGAAGCATAGTAAAAAGTCCCTAATAAGGGACTTTTTTGTTAGTTTTGCCGTCCTTTAAAAACAGCATACATTTAGATGGGGGCATTTGTAATCACCAAAAGAGAAAACGGACAATACCGCTTTAATTATACTTCCCGGAAAGGAAAGATCATCCTTACCGGCGCGAGTCATAATCAGAAAGTGGGTTGCGTGCGGGATATACAGATGCTAAAGCTCTACCATGCCGACACTTTGTTTTTAAAGTTTAAAACCCCGGGTGGAAAGTATTTTTTCCGTGTGGTCATTCAGGATCATATTTATGCCACCAGCCGGAAGTTTACAACCGAATTACGGATTGCCAAAGGAATTGAAGAGATTCAACGCAATGTCGAAATAGCCGAAGTACTGGATTTTAGCGTTGACGTTTTCTTTTAAAAGCACTTTTTCACATTTTTTGAATCGCTAATAGTGCTTATTTTCAGCATCATTCGAAAAACCCTGTAGTTTAAAGGCATTCAATTACAAATAAAGCTTGCAGAATTAAAATATAATACTACCTTTGCAGCCGATACCAAGAAATGCTCGAGTGGTGGAATTGGTAGACACGCTGGACTTAAAATCCAGTGAACAGTAATGTTCGTGCGGGTTCAAGTCCCGCCTTGAGTAC
>NZ_JASLCE010000110.1 GCF_030146175.1 Flavobacterium sp.
CGCAACTGAATAGCGCATCTGATTACGGCTCAGAAGGTTACAGGTTTGAATCCTGTCGAGGTCACAACATCAGCTCATCTTTATGATGAGCTTTTTTTTTATTCAAATCAAACTTTTGTTGTGAAATAATGAGTATTTTGCAATTTTTATAATTCATTTATTCACATTTTTTATAAATTTATAAAGTTTTAACACCCATCCCAAAGGCAACTCCAATGAATCTGGATAAAAAAATTACAATTCTCATCAGTTGGTTTTTATCAAGACCAAAAACGACTGGGATATTGGTCTTTACACTCCTCTTTTTAGTTTCGAATTTAATTCTTTTTTTACGCTATCAAATTATAAAAGAAAGCGAGCAACGTGAAATGAGCAGCATCCTAAACGTGGTGCACCAAAACATCGAACAATCGCTAAAAAACAGCCATATCAGCACGCTGACACTAGCCATGACCATTGACGACAATGGAAACCCTAGTAATTTTGACGAAATCGGCAAACAACTGGTAGACTCCAATCCGAATATTGATGCGGTAGAATTGGTTCCAAACGGAGTAATCAAATATGTTTATCCGTTAAAAGGCAACGAACCCGTTGTAAACTTCGACGTCCTAAATTCTCCTAAAGCCCGAAAATCGGCGATGAAAGCCATCAAAAACCGAAAAATATACTATGCCGGACCATTGGAATTAAAACAAGGCGGCAAAGGCATCGTAGGTTGGTTCCCGGTATTCAAGTCCAATAAATTCTGGGGATTCTGTACCGTTGTAATCAAGTTTAATACTTTTTTGGAAACGTCCGGAATTAAAACCTTTTCGACCGACAAATATTATTTTCAGTTTTCCAAAACGAATCCGGAAACCGGAAAAGAAGAATTTTTCCTTCCCAACAAAAAGAACTTCGCAAATAAAACCCATTTAACCGTTTCATTCCCCGACGGCGACTGGAAATTATACCTGATAACCACGAACAACTATTACCTGATCAAACAATTAATTCCGATTGCTATTTTAGCGATTGTGTTGTCACTGATTTGCGGGTTGTTTACCACAAGTTTATTAAAACGACCATCCGAATTACAACGTTTGGTACATTCACAAGCGCTTCGTTTGATGAAGAGCGAAATTAAATTCAAATCCATTTTCGAACAGGCCGCCATCGGAATTGCGCATATCGATTCCAACTCCGGTACTTTTATAGAAGCCAACGAGCGGTTTTGCCAGATGCTTGGTTACGAAACCAACGAAATCAGCAAAATGGATTATATGATGATTACGCATCCGAACGATCTGGAAAACGATTTCAAAAAAATGCGTCTTTTAAAAAGAGGTGTCATCCGCGAATTCGGACTTGAAAAACGTTTCTTCCACAAAGACGGCAATATCGTTTGGGCCAGTGTAACCATTACACCACTATGGTCGGTCGGTGAAAAACCAACGTCACATATCGGAATCATCGAAGACATTACCGACAAAAAAGAGGCGCAGGATCGTATCAAACGAAGTGAAAAACGTTTTAAAAGTTTATTTAACAACTCGCCGATTCCATTATGGGAAGAAGATTTTTCGGAAGTCAAAAAATACCTGACGGAATTAGGTCTGATAGATATGCCGAGAGAAGAAGTCGAAGCCTATCTGAAAAACAACATCGACGTAATCCGCAAATGTTTGTCATTGGTAAAAGTGATTGACGTGAACAACATGTGTCTTGCGTTACATTCGGTAAAAGACAAAAACATTTTAAAAGGCAAACTGAGTACCATTTTCGACGACGAATCCATTCCGATTTTCTCGAAACAACTTATTGCCATTACGCAACGACAAAACCATATTACAGGCGACTCCCAGATCAAATTCATGGACAACCAGTACAAACACATCCATTTCCGTTGGAGTGTGGTTCCGGAATATGAAAAAACACTGGAACGCGTTCTGGTTTCGACCGAAGACATTACGGAGCGTAAAAACTCCGAAGAAGTTATCTTAAAATCACAGCAGAAGATCGAATCTTTGATCAACACCATTGACGGTATTGTTTGGGAAGGCGATCCAAATACGTTTGATTTCACCTTTATCAGCCGAAAAGTTGAAGACATCCTTGGTTATACACCGGAAGAATGGCTCGGAACTCCATCTTTCTGGATCAATCATGTACATCCGGACGACAAAGAATGGGTTATTGCCTTTATGTCGCGTTACACCTACGAAAAAAGACAACACGATTTCGAATACCGTATGATCCGTAAAGATGGAGAAATCGTATGGTTACGCGATATCGTAAGCGTGGTAGTCGAAAACGATATAGCCGTAAACCTACGCGGTATTATGATCGACATCACAAAAGCCAAAATTGCAGAAATCGAACTCAACAACACGCTACACCTGGTAACCGAGCAAAACAAACGTTTGCTGAATTTCTCGTATATCGTTTCCCATAACCTGCGTTCACACACCAGTAACATCCAATCGATTTCCAACCTGATCGAATCGGCCGATACCGACGAAGAACGCGATGAAATGATTCAGTTGCTAAAATCGGTTTCTTCGGTGCTCAACGAAACGATGAACAACCTGAACGAGGTGGTAACCATCCAGACCAACATCAACCTGATTATAGAACCCTTAAATTTAAAAAAATACATTAACAAGACGCTGGACGTACTTCGGGAGCAATTAGTGAAAAACGATGTGATTATTCACAATGACGTCAACAAAGAAATCGAAGTTAAATACAATCCTGCTTATTTAGAAAGTATATTACTTAACTTTATATCGAATGCCATTCGATACGGACATGCCGAGAGGCAAACCGTAATTGATCTGAAATCCTACCAGGAAGACGGTAAAACCGTTTTGGAAATTTCCGATAACGGAATTGGAATTGATTTGGAGAAAAATGGAGAAAAACTATTCGGAATGTACAAAACATTTACCAACCACGCCGATGCAAGAGGAATAGGATTATTCATTTCAAAAAACCAGATCGATGCTATGGGAGGAAAAATAGTCGTTAAAAGTACAATAGACGAAGGAACAACTTTTAAAATATATTTCAGATGAACGCCCCAAAAAGTATCTGTATAATTGATGATGACCCCATTTATCAATTAATTACAAAGAAAATAATTGAGAAAAGTCAATTATTTAGTCAGATTCTGAGTTACAAAAATGGAAAAGTTGCTATCGACTCACTAAAAGCCATTCAAAGCGCCGAGGAATTTCCCGATGTTATCCTACTCGACATCGATATGCCGGAAATGGACGGCTGGGCTTTTATGAATGAGTTACAACGGATAGATTTCGGGTTTGGAAAAAAGCCTGCAATCTATATAGCCAGTTCCTCCATTGCTAACGAAGATCGTGAAAAAGCAAACAGTTTTCCCGAAATTGTAGGCTATTTATGCAAGCCTATCGATCGGGATATACTCGAACGAATTCATTTAGAAAACCCAAAAGACTAGCCCATGAACAAAAACCTACTTAAACACTAAATTTTTAAATGACCCACAGCGATTTTATATTTAACACCCCTTTTACCAACCAGCTTTTTTCCGAAAGCGAAATCAAATACAAAGAATTCGAAGAATGCACTTTTACCGATTGCGATTTTAGCAATTGTAATTTTTCGGGTGTGGTTTTTACCGATTGTATTTTTTACAACTGCAATTTTAAGGAAGCGCAAATCAATTATGTCGGTTTGCGAAATGCTGTTTTTAACCACTGCGATTTTACCGATGTAAATTTTGCCATGACCGATCAGCTGTTATTTGAATTTCACTTTAACGATTGTGTTTTGGATTACGCCAAATTTTATGCTTTAAAGCTCAAAAAAATGACGTTTACCAATTGCAGTATGATCGCAGTTGATTTTATGGCAACCAATTTAACGGAAGTTTTATTCGACAACTGTAATCTGCATCAGGCTGTTTTTACCGACGCTATTGCCGAAAAAGCCGATTTCCTGACCAGCTACAATTTTACCATCGACCCGGAAAAAACCAAACTGCGCAAAGCTCAGTTTTCAAAAGAAGGATTAAAAGGATTATTACAAAAATACGAAATCATTGTCCGGTAAAATCAGTACAATAATTTTACCTCTTTAATATCAAAAGTAGTAATGGAATCGTCCTCAAGGAGTACTTCAAGCTTACCGTTTGAAGTTACTCCCTGGATAATTCCCATAAAATGCGAACCATTATTTGCTTCAAAAGGCATGGGTATCCCCTTTTTAAACAACCTGTTGTCATACGACTGCCATAACAACGCATATTCTTTAGCCTGCAAAAGCGACAGGTTTCGTTTCAGATTTCTCAGTATAGCCAACATGACTGCCTCTTTGTCAAAAACCCTTCCGCAGATCGCGTAGAGCGATGAAGCCTTTGGTAGGTTCTCAAAATGCTCCTGATTTACATTCAATCCGATGCCTACTATCGAAAAAATCTCACCATTTCGTTTGATACTGTTCTCGATAAGTATGCCACTGATCTTTTTACTCTCTGCCAAAATGTCGTTTGGCCATTTAATCGCCAATCCGCCAATAGCAAATTCTTCCAGTCCTTCGATTATGCTAACCGCCACCGCTACATTCAAATGAAAAATAGCCTGAATATCCAATAGCAAATCCCGAACTAAAACACTAAAAGTCAAATTCTTACCCGATTCCACATTCCATTCGGCGCCCATTTGCCCCTTCCCTTTTGTCTGATGTTCTGCCACAACCACGGTAAAGTTTTCTACAAATTGTTTTGTCAGTAAATCTTTTAAAAAATCATTTGTGGAACTTGTGGCACCGAGTTTGATAATATTCATATAAATAAATAACTTTACTATCGCTAATCTTGTGTTAAGGTTCAAAAATAAAGACAAAATTTGATAACTTTGCGAAAATATATAAAATAATAAATGGCAAAAAAGGATAATATTAACAATGATGATCTGTTAGCTAACATCATTAAGGGAGTTGAAGAAGTAAAAGGTAATGATATAGATATTCTGGATCTAAGAGCAATCGAAAATACCGTATGTGATTATTTTGTAATTTGTAACGGTAATTCCAATACACAGGTTAACGCCATTGCCAATTCCGTACAAAAAATTGTTTCCAAGGAACTTAAAGACAAACCTTGGCATGTTGAAGGTGCCGAAAACGGAGAATGGATTCTTATGGACTACGTAACGATCGTGGTACATGTATTCCAGAAACACATCCGTGAGTACTACAACATCGAAAGCCTTTGGGGTGATGCAAAAATCACTTCTATCCAAAACAAATACTAAACATCCACATTTAACATGTCAAAAGATAAAAAACCAAATCCTTCTAAGATCAGAATTAGCCCATGGGTTATTTATGGGGCCGTACTTTTGATTTTAATTGCGATTCAACTTGTTTCAAGCGGAACGAATTTCCAGGAAGTAAAACCTACCTCGTTATCCCGTTTTTACCAATACCTTGACTCCGGTCAGGTCGAAAAAGTCGTTTTCAACAAAAGTACGGCTCAGGTATACTTGAACAAAGAAGCACTTAACAGCAAAACCCACGAAAAAATTGAGAAGAAAAACCTGTTAGGCAAAGACAATACAGGTCCTCATTATACGCTGGACATCGGTACCAACAGTGAACTTTTCCAAAAGAAACTGGAGGAAGCCCGTCTGGAAGGTAAATTAAAAGACTATTCCTCAGAGCCGGAAAGCAATTGGGGCGATATCTTGATCAACTTCCTGCCTATTATTTTGATCATTGCCTTCTGGTTATTTATGTTCCGAAGAATGTCAGGTGGCGGATCCGGAGGTGGTGGCGGACAGATTTTCTCAATCGGAAAATCCAAAGCACGTCTTTTTGACGAGAAAAACGACATCAAGGTAACGTTTAAAGACGTAGCCGGACTGGAAGGAGCCAAAGAAGAAATCCAGGAGATCGTTGAATTCCTTAAAAATCCTGAAAAATACACCAGTATCGGTGGTAAAATCCCGAAAGGAGCCTTATTGGTAGGACCTCCGGGAACCGGTAAAACCCTTTTGGCTAAAGCCGTAGCCGGCGAAGCACAAGTACCGTTCTTCTCATTATCCGGTTCGGATTTCGTAGAAATGTTCGTAGGGGTTGGGGCATCACGTGTACGGGATTTGTTTAAACAGGCTAAAGAAAAATCGCCTTCGATTATTTTTATCGACGAGATTGATGCCGTAGGTAGAGCCCGTGGAAAAAACAATTTCTCCGGATCGAACGACGAACGTGAAAATACCCTAAACCAGTTATTAACCGAAATGGATGGTTTTGGTACGAATACACACGTAATCGTATTGGCTGCAACAAACCGCGCCGACGTACTGGACAAAGCTTTAATGCGTGCCGGACGTTTTGACAGACAGATTTATGTAGACCTTCCGGACATCCGTGAGCGTAAAGAAATATTTGAAGTACACTTAAAACCGTTGAAAAAATCGGAAGAGCTGGATACCGAGTTTCTAGCCAAACAAACACCAGGATTTTCCGGTGCCGATATTGCCAACGTATGTAACGAATCGGCTCTTATTGCTGCCCGAAAAGGGAAAAAAGCAGTCGACAAACAGGACTTTCTGGATGCTGTAGACCGAATTGTAGGTGGACTTGAAAAGAAAAACAAAATCGTTACCCCGGAAGAAAAACGCGCTATTGCGATTCACGAAGCGGGTCACGCTACTGTAAGCTGGATGTTAGAACACGCAGCACCATTGGTAAAAGTAACTATCGTACCAAGAGGTCAGAGTCTTGGAGCGGCCTGGTATTTACCGGAAGAACGTCTGATTGTACGTCCGGAACAAATGCTGGACGAGATGTGTGCTACTATGGGTGGACGTGCTGCTGAAAAAGTAATTTTCAATAAAATTTCGACCGGAGCTTTAAGCGACCTTGAAAAGGTAACCAAACAAGCCCGTGCTATGGTAACCGTATACGGATTAAACGATAAATTAGGAAACATCACCTACTACGATTCATCGGGTCAGAGTGAATATAATTTCTCCAAACCATACTCGGAAGAAACGGCTAAAGTTATAGACAAAGAGATCTCCGATCTGATCGAATCCCAGTACAACAGAGCGATTCAGATCCTGAATGAAAACAAGGAGAAACTAAACCAACTTGCCGACATTCTGATCGAAAAAGAAGTAATTTTCAAAGACGACCTGGAAGCCATATTTGGACAGCGTCCGCATGAAAAAACAGAAAATGAAGTAGTTACTGAATCCTAAGAAAAATAATTATAACATTTTATACAAAAATCTTAATTCGATTGTAAAATTGAATTAAGATTTTTTTATCTTTGATTGATTTCAAGTGCAAAAAACAAAGATCTGACCTACTTTTATGAGTCTTTTTAAAAAACTTTTCGGCAGTGCGAATGATGCTTCAAAAGAGGAGAGAGAACCCGAATTGAGCCAATATCATCCAGAGATTGAGATGCCAATAGATGAGCAATTTACTTTCAATTTCAAAAAAAATGGAGGTAAGTTTTTGTATTGTGAAAATTTAACCGAAGTACACGAACAATTTGAGAATATTTTGGTAGAAAACGATTGGTTTGAAAGCGATGTCATTTGTTTAGAACCAAAACTCTACAGTCTGCTTGACGAAAATAAACTCAACTACAACAGTCCTAAAAATCCCAAGTTTTTATTTGCTTCCTGCGAAAACCTGATTGCCGACGAAGGTTCCATCCTTTTTTCATCCAATCAGTTACGCCAGAACAAACCCAACGATTTACCGTCGAATATCATTATTCTGGCTACAACCAGTCAGATTTTAGCGAATAAAAGCGATGGTCTACGGGAAATCAAACGCAAATACGATAAAGAATACCCAACCAATATCACCACTTTTAAATATTTCGAAAAAGCAAAAGAAGAAGATTTTCTACAGTATGGCAGTTGCCCTAAAAATCTGTATTTATTGCTTTTAGAAGATTTGTAGCATGCGGGAAAGTAGTATCAGGGCCCTTTCGGGGTTTATCTATATCGTCTTATTACTAACAGCTACTCTGTTTTCTGAAGTGAGCTTTACGTTGCTCTTCGGTATATTCTTATTGATTGCGGTAGTCGAATTCTGCAAACTAATCCACCTTAAAAACGGTTTACCAATTGTATTAGGACTTGGCGCCTATATTCTCTTTATTGTATTCCGCATCAATTCCTTTTATACCGATATTGCGATTTGCCTGGCAACACTGTTTGTTTCGGTAAATTTAATGATCGATTTATTCGGATCGGCACAACCGGTTCGCAGCGACAAATCGGCCAAATATGTAAAACTCTTCGGTTATATCATATTGCCGTTTATTTTGTTGATGAAAGCACCTTTTATTACCGGTAGCTTCACGCCCAATATCATTATCGGAATTTTTATCCTGATCTGGACCAATGACACTTTTGCCTATATCGTGGGCAAATCTTTTGGAAAAACCAAACTATTCGAACGCATATCGCCTAAAAAAACGATTGAAGGCTTTGTTGGCGGATTGGTTTTCACCATGATCGGAAGTTATATTATCAGTCAGTTTTTTACATTCTTCTCCCCTGTCACCTGGATCATAACCGGTTTAATCGTAGGCTTTTTCGGCACTATCGGCGATTTGGTTGAATCCAAATTTAAACGCACAGCCGGAGTAAAAGACAGTGGAAAAATTATGCCGGGACACGGTGGTATTTTAGATCGACTGGATAGTGTTATATTTGCAATACCGTTTCTTTATTTGTTTTATCAAATTTTAAATTATGTTTCATAAAGAAGGCTCAAAAATTATCTTAATCACAACCTTTTTGGTTGCTTTGACAGCTGTTTTAGCTGATGAATTTATCAGTATCCTATGGTTACAAAAAGTGGTGCAACTGTTAGGATTGGTTGTATTAGTACTTGTACTGCAATTTTTCAGAAACCCGAAAAGAATTGTAGACATCAACGACAATCACATTATTGCTCCGGTAGACGGAAAAGTAGTGGTTATCGAAGAAGTATACGAGCCGGAATATTTTAAAGACAAACGTCTTATGGTATCGATTTTTATGTCTCCGATTAACGTACACGTAACGCGTTATGCCGTAAACGGAGAAGTAAAATACAGCAAATACCATCCGGGTAAATACCTGGTGGCATGGCATCCGAAAGCCAGTGAAGAAAACGAAAGAACTACCGTTGTAGTAGAAAACCGTATTTTCGGAGAAATCCTGTACCGTCAGATTGCCGGTGCATTGGCACGACGAATTGTAAACTATGCTCAGGAAGGAATGCGCGTCGTTCAGGGAACTGATGCCGGATTTATTAAATTTGGATCGAGGGTGGATTTATACTTACCTTTAGGTACCGAAGTGACTGTAAAATTAAATGAGAAGGCTGTAGGCGGCAAAACGATCATTGCAAAAAAATAATAATGTCCGATTCTAATTTAGATACGCAATTCCAGGAAGCCTTTGAAAAAGCTTCCAATATGACGGAGAATTTACCTCAGGATGTCATGTTGCGTCTCTATGCCTATTACAAACAGGCGCTATCCGGAACCAACAGACTCAAGCAACATCAGGAACCTCAGGATTTAAGGGATGCTTTTAAAATGAATGCCTGGATGCAGGTACGTCATTTATCGCCCGATGATGCTAAAAAATTGTATATAGAAACCGTAAATTCAATAATTAATAAGCCATGAAAAATTCTAAAATCCTTATTGCCGGTTTCCTTTTTTCGACCTTGCTTTTTTCTTGTAAAGATAAAAACAAGCTGGAAGAGGTAGTTGAAATCCCGGATCCGGTAGAACAGACAAAAACGGCAACACCGGTAGGTAATCCTGCGGATGTAAAAGCCGATCCCGGAACGTTCCAAATGAAAGGACTTCCGTATGCATATGATGCCTTAGCACCTTATATCGACGCTAAAACCGTTGAAATACACTATTCCAAACACCATGTTGGGTATGCAAACAACCTGAATAAGGCGATTGCAGGTACCGCACTGGAAAAACAAACCATTGAAGATATCCTGACCAAATTGGATATGGAAAACAAAGCGGTGCGCAACAATGCCGGTGGTTATTACAACCACAACCTGTATTGGGAAATTATGGCTCCAAAAGCCGGCGGTGAACCCAAAGGTGCCATAGCCGATGCGATTACCAAAACGTTCGGTTCGTTCGAAAACTTTAAAACACAATTTTCGGATGCCGGTGCCAAACAATTCGGTTCCGGATGGGCATGGTTGGTTGTAGACAAAGCTGGTAATCTTGTCGTAGGCAGTACGCCAAACCAGGACAATCCTTTAATGCCTAATGTAGGTATTTCCGGAACACCAATTTTAGGAATGGATGTATGGGAACATGCTTACTACCTAAACTATCAAAACAAAAGAGCCGATTATATCACAGCGTTCTTTAACCTGATTAATTGGGATGCCGTTTCAAAAAAATACGACGACGCGCAAGCTAAAATCAAAAAATAAAGTAAAAATCCGCTACACAGCGGATTTTTTAATTCCACACAAAACGGAATCATTCGTATGACAAAATTACCACTGAAATACAGTAACCGGAAAGAAGAAATTACCCTTGAATTTATCAATCAGGTCGATCGTCATATTGATAGCATTCTGGAAGGCCATAGCGACGTTATGTTCGAAATTAAAGACATCGCGTCCCTTATGTGTATTCATCCGGTACATCTTAGCACTACCATCAAACTGCAAACCGGTAAATCGCCCTGTTATTTCTTCGAAAAACGGATCATGGACGAATCCAAACGTTTGTTGGCCATTCCGGATAAAACCATAGCCGAAATTGCCGCACTACTCACCTTTGATCCTTCGAATTTTACCAAGTTTTTTAAACGGTTTGAAAACATCACCCCGTCGCAATACCGCAATACCCTAAAAGCAATCGCACAGGATTAATCGTCGATACCCTTTCCCCTATAGATATTCGGCAGGTATTTTTCAATTCGCGCTTCTCTTGTTTTGGATTGTTTTGCCTGAGAAAAATAAAACAAATAGGCCCGTTGACGTCCCGGAGTTAAGGCCTCAAACGCACTTTTTAAAATCGGATCCTCATCCAGTCGCTGTTGAAATTCTTCCGGTACTGCATAATCCGTTGTTTCTTTTAATACCACCTTTGCACCCGATGCTTCAATTGCAATTGCTTCGTTGATATACGCTACAATTACCGGTTCCAGTTTCCGGATGTCGTCACTATTCGTAAACCGCAACTGTCGTGCCGACTGTACATTTTCGGTTTGCTGAATTAAAATTCCTTTAGGATCCTTAAGCAGTACGCCTTTATGAAACAACAGCGCACAATAGTCCTTAAACTCGTGGATGAGTACTACATTTTTCCCGGACAAGGTATAACACGGATGCATCCATTTATAATCTTCTACAAGGCGATTCGATTCCAGTACGATTTCCCGCAACAACGTCATCTCTTCTTTCCATTTTGTAGCCTTATCTAAAAATTGATCAACTTTTGGGTTCATGGTATAGCGATTTCGTTATGATTGTAAAGAGGCAACAACTTCTTGTAATCGATTGTGTGCCCAGTTTAATCCCTGTGCAAACGGCATTTGTACTAATTGATCCCGAAAGGCCTCCGATTTAAAAACAATTTGCATTGTTAACCGACTGGTTTCGTTTGTTAATGCTTCAAACTCAAAAAACTCCAACTGAACCGGAAAAGTACTGTTTTCCATTTCGAAAGTTCGTGTAATTCTTTCATTTGGAACGAAATCGAGAATGACCCCGTTTGCCCCAAATACCACTTCCCCATTTCGGTTGGTTTCAAACCGCCAGCTACCGTGCTTTCTGTTTTCCAGCTGTATTACGTTTGTTCCCATCCATTGCGCCACAATTTCAGGATCTTCATAGGCTTTAAAAAGCAATGCCACCGGTAATTCAAATTCGCGCGTGATCAGGAGCTCCTGCTTACCCTGTTCGGCCTGGATTTTCGTTTTCAGTTCCATCTTATTTGGTTTTATAGTTTTTCATTATCGTTTCTAATGCGTTAAACCTATCGTCCCACATTTTTCGGAACGGCTCAATAAAATCGGCTATGGCTTTCATTTTTTGAGCGTTTAGGTGATAATAAATCTCTCTTCCATTTTGCTCCGGTCGAAGGAGCTCGCATTCCGTTAATATCTGTAAATGCTTGGAAATCGTAGGTCGTGCCGAATCAAAATTTGACGCTATGGCTCCGGCAGTCATCGACTGTGTGGTTACCAGCATCAAAATTGCCCTACGCGTCGGATCGGCTATAGCCTGAAATACATCTCGTCTTAAATTCATCATGAAGTCATTTGACTACAAATATAAGTGTAGCCACTTAACTACACAAATAAAAATATATTTTTTTTATACAGTTCAAAAAAATTACATTCATTCCGTTAAAAAATACTAGAGCAATAACGAACTGTTATATAACAATTTACGAGTCGATTAAATCCTAAATTCATTAGCAATTTATAACACGGCATAAATTTTATTGTATTTTTTAAAAAAATTGTCACAAACCGAAGCAACCAAATCGAAAAAACAGTGTCTATTAGTTTTACCATACTTTTTACACTGTTATAATTTTAAAAAAATCTGCTGTCTCGGCAGATTTTTTTTATTTAAGATCAAAACAACACTGTTAATTTTGACAAATAATTGGCTTTGTCAAAAAAATAATGGATTTTTGAAAATTAATTGACAACAAATGAGATCAACCTTTACCCTACTTTTACTTTCATTTTTATTAATCGCCTGTAAGAAAGACGAAAATCAAGCCGAAACCGAAGCCGAAATCGTAAACAACTGGAAAGACTTTAAACTTTCCGATAATGTAAAAACCGTAACCGAACAATCCTTTCTTTTGGTAAACGGACAAAAAGCCAAACCCGCAACCGAAAATCCAAACAGTTACAATACCGCTCTGGAATTTAGTGCTGGTGGAAGCCTGATTCACGAAAAGAAAAACCTTATGGATGGCAGTTTATTGGAAGAAACGACCTTTACCAACAAAGACAAAAAACTATTGGTATCGCAATATGTAAGTCCGGGGAAGGCTTTTACAACTAAATATTCATGGGACGACAATGGTAACAATACCATCATAACGCGTAGAAACCCGGAGGGAATGCAGTTGGAAAAAACACTAAACACCTTTATTAAAAACCAACGTGTAGAAGTACGTCGATTTGACGATAAAGACAATCAGATAGACCGAAACACTTATTTATTTGGCACTAACGGTAAAATCCGTGAGGAAAAATCATTTCTTCGTGAAGCAGCCGTACAATATATCACAACCTATACGTACGATAGCAACAACAATTTGCAAACCGAACAGCGTTTGAATTCGGACTATAAAAGACTGTATACGATCAATAATAAATACAACACTAAAAATCTATTGCTTCAAACCGAAACGTTAAACAAAGACAACGCATTGGAATATTCGGAAGTACGTACTTTTGATGCGAAAGGCAACATGACTTCCAACCGAATTTATGATGGTTTTGCAGACGGAAAAATTTTAGAAGAGTTTAAATACGACAAAAACAACAATCTGATCGAACGCAAAGAAATCGTGAACCAGCAAATAACATCACATCAGTTGTTAACCTACGATGATCATAACAATGTGACGTATGAGAAAACAGTTGGCAAAGACGGAAAATTAGTTGTTGATCGTAAAGTACGTTACGAATACGACAAAAATGGAAACTGGATCAAAAAGACCATTACCATAGACAACGAACCAAAATTTGTAGTCGAACGTAAGATAACCTATTATAAATAATTAAAAAGGGAGCTTTAAGCTCCCTTTTTTGTAAAATAAAAGGGAACAATCTGTTCCCTTTATATCTTGAATAAATTTAATTATTCTGCTTTCTTTTTATTTCTCTTTTCTTTGATCAATTCGATGATAGCGCCTCCTAGCCAATATTGCACGAAACCTACCAGGAAAATCATTAACCAAAAACCGATGGTTAAGATACATAAGAAAAGTAAAAAGCCTAAATACTGTTGAAATTCAAACATGTTTTCCGGAATTTTGAATACCCGCCAAAGGTAAGCCGAATAATCGGCTTGTCCAATATTTATCAGAAATTTATTTTAATTCATTTTTTTAAGCTGTCGATATTGTCTATTTTTGAAAGGATTTTAAAACACCGTACACGGTTACACACAGGACCGTTTTTATGGTTTTAAATCGACAGTAACAACTTATACACAACAATAAAATGGAATACAGAATAGAAAAAGACACCATGGGTGAAGTGAAAGTTCCGGCAGACAAATACTGGGGAGCTCAGACAGAACGTTCTAGAAACAACTTCAAAATCGGTCCTTCGGGTTCGATGCCAAAAGAAATCGTGGAAGGTTTTGCCTATCTTAAAAAAGCGGCAGCCTATGCCAATCACGATTTAGGGGTGTTAGCAGTAGAAAAAAGAGACGCTATTGCAGCCGTTTGCGATGAGATTTTAGCCGGAAAATTAGACGGTGAATTCCCATTGGTAATCTGGCAAACCGGATCGGGTACGCAAAGTAACATGAACGTAAACGAAGTGATCGCAAACCGTGCTCAGGTATTGGCCGGATTTAAGATCGGAGAAGGTGAAGCTGTTATCAAAGCAAACGACGACGTAAACAAATCACAGTCATCTAACGACACCTATCCTACGGGAATGCATATCGCAGCCTACAAAGCCGTAGTGGAAGTAACCATTCCGGGTGTTGAGAAATTAAGAGATACACTACATGCGAAAGCACAGGAATTTAAAACCGTAGTAAAAATTGGCCGTACGCACTTAATGGATGCTACGCCATTAACCTTAGGTCAGGAGATTTCCGGTTATGTAGCGCAGTTAAATCACGGTTTAAGAGCGGTAAAAAATACACTTGCACACTTATCGGAAGTAGCCTTAGGCGGAACTGCTGTTGGAACAGGATTAAACACTCCGGAAGGATATGACGTAAAAGTAGCCGAGTACATTGCTAAATTTACCGGTCATCCGTTTGTAACAGCCGAAAATAAATTTGAAGCTTTAGCAGCACACGATGCAATTGTAGAAACACATGGCGCTTTAAAACAATTGGCTGTATCGTTAAATAAAATTGCTAACGATATCCGTATGCTGGCATCAGGTCCGCGTTCCGGTATTGGTGAAATTTTCATTCCGGAAAACGAACCGGGATCGTCTATCATGCCAGGAAAAGTAAACCCTACACAATGTGAGGCTTTAACCATGGTATGTGCTCAGGTAATGGGTAACGACGTAGCCATCACAATTGGTGGTACTCAGGGACACTACGAATTAAACGTTTTCAAACCGTTAATGGCGGCTAACTTCCTGCAATCGGCACGTTTATTAGGAGATGCCTGTGTTTCGTTTGACGAGCATTGTGCACAGGGAATTGAGCCAAACCACAAACGAATTAAAGAATTGGTAGACAATTCCTTAATGTTGGTAACGGCTTTAAACACCAAAATCGGATATTACAAAGCGGCTGAAATCGCGCAAACAGCTCATAAAAACGGAACTACTTTAAAAGAAGAAGCGGTACGTTTGGGATATGTGACACCAGAAGATTTCGACGCCTGGGTAAAACCGGAAGACATGGTGGGAAGTTTAAAATAATTATTTCTCAATAGTAAATAAAACCTGTAGTTGTTTCGACACTACAGGTTTTATCATTTCAACCCGATCATATATGTTATTTGAAGATCAACTTTTTGAAAAAGTCAACGTATTGGAAAAAGCCGAATACGACAATTGCCAGTTTATCAATTGTCAGTTTGGGAATGCCTTTTTAAATAATTTTTCATTTTTGGATTGCACCTTTACCGGTTGTGATTTCAGTATGGCAAACGTAAGCGGTACTTCCTTTAAGGATGTCACCTTTACCGATTGTAAATTGCTCGGTGTTAATTTTAACGACTGTAATCCGTTTTTACTACAACTAACGCTTACTCGCTGTAATGTAAAATTGGGCTCTTTTTACGGTTTAAAACTTAAAAGCTCCCGTTTTTCCGATTGTATCCTCGAGGATGTCGATTTTACCGATGCCGATCTGTCCGGGATTCGTTTTCCAAACTGTGATTTCCGTGAAGCCATATTCAACCAGACGATGCTTGAAAAAGCCGATTTCCGCACGGCCGTAAATTATTCGATTGATCCGGGTCGGAATACCATTACCCGCGCCAAATTTGCATATCCGGCGGTTTTGGGATTACTGGACACGTATAAAATCGAAGTCCAATAACCTTACTTTTTATTTTCCATCTTATGAATGATATCATTCATCATGTCGATTTGAATCTTCTGGATTTCCAACATCGACTGTTCCTGATGTAAAATCAGATGGTCAATTTTTTCGTGTAACATGCGTATTTCCAACTCCGACTTTAAATTGATCATGTAATCGTTTTTAGCGCGTTCCCGGTCTTTTTCCTCCTGTCGGTTCTGACTCATCATAATCACCGGTGCCTGTAAAGCTGCGATACAGGAAAGAATCAGATTTAACAATATAAACGGATACGGATCAAAACCTTTATTGGCCAGTAAAAACATATTCAATCCGATCCAGGCGACCAGAAAGAACATAAAGGAAATAATAAACGTCCAGCTACCGCCAAATTCCGCTACCTTATCGGCTATCCGTTGTCCAAAAGTGTACCCTTGCCCCTCTTCTTCCGGTTTATTGAGCACCATCTTTTTGTCTTTCAGCGCATGTAAAACTGTTTTTTCTAATTCGGAAATTTCGCCGACCTCCTTAATCAAAAAGTCCGAAATATATTTTTCCCGGTAGTAATTTAGCTCCCCAACCGACAAATACTGTTCCCGCGAAAACTCCGGATGCTCTTTTAGTATAAAATTCATAATGGAAGCCCGGATGGTTTTCCCGGAAACTTTTTCGGCTGCCGGAAATTCCTTTCCCGAAATGGCGCTTATAAATGTTTTCATATCTTATCGTATCATTGCTTTAAAACCACTTTTTTCTTTTAAAATACGTCACCATCAAAATGGCCAGTATCGCCATAATACCCAGAACCGCAAAATAACCGTTATCCGTTTTTAACTCCGGCATGTTTTCAAAATTCATCCCATAAACCCCTACAATAAACGTCAACGGCATAAAAATAACGGACACCACCGTGAGCACTTTCATAATTTCGTTCATCCGCTGACTTTGGGCCGAAAAATAAAAGTGTGAGGCACTATCCAGTGAATTGGTATCGTAGTCGATCTGCTCCAAAAGTTCGAGACATTTCTGATGCAAACGGGCAAAAAACGTATAATTGGACTGTTCGATTCCATCGTATTGATCATCGTCCTGAAAACTTTTCAGACTATATAACGCATCGCGCAACGGGATAATGGAACGTTTTAGAAAATTCAGATTTTCCCGGTTTTTTTCAATTCGTATCAGCACATCCTGTCGGTAGTTGGTTTTGGATTCGATCATCAACGCCTCAATCCGGTCTTCATAATTTTCGATGGTGATGTAGAAATTTTCGATAATCGCATCCAGCATCAGATACAACAGGTAATCGTTTTTCTTTTTGCGGACAATTCCGGTGGCGGTACGAATACGCTCGCGGATATGGGTAAAAAAGTCACTCCTCTTTTCCTGAAACGAGACGAGCATATTTCCTTTTAGAATAAAACTAATCTGTTCAACACTGATATTGTCCAGATCTTCTCCCGGTAAAATCGATTTGATATTAAAAAACAACATATCGTCCAGTTCTTCGAGCTTGGTTCTTCTCTGGGTATTCAGGATATCGCCCACGAGAAAATTTTGAATTCCAACCAATTCTCCTATCTTCTGAATCAGCCCTACATCGTGTAATCCGTGAATATTAAGCCATTTTACATCATCCTCCTGCAATCTATCGTTGAGTTCTTTTTCAACCTTATTCAGCGTAACTTTTGCATATTCTTCAAAGCGTTTTTCATTGTAAACAAATAACTGCATTCCTACAGGCTCACTGGTGTGAACACCGGTATATTCGTAATAATTGGGCTGAACTTTGCGGACTTTACGATACTTGACTTTTCTCACGGCATAATAATTTTATATAAAGATAGGAGTTTTTAAAATTCCAGTTTATTTTTACAAAAATTATTTAAGCACTTATAAAAGCTGCTCTTTCAAGATAGAATCCTATGAAAATTTTAATCCAGAACATCAAAGAACTACTACAGGTAAGAGAAACACCCGTAGCTAAAGTTTCCGGAGCCGAAATGGCCGTTTTACCCAAAATAGACCATGCTTTCCTATTGATTGAAGACGATCGGATTGCCGATTTTGGTCCGATGGCAGACTGTCCGTCTTCTGAAGGCTGCAAACTGATAGACGCTACCGGTAAAACCGTACTTCCAACGTGGTGCGACAGCCATACGCATATTGTTTATGCCGGCAATCGCGAGCAGGAATTTGTAGATCGGATTAATGGGTTGAGTTATGAAGAGATTGCCAGTCGTGGCGGTGGTATTCTAAATTCGGCTAAAAAGTTACAGGAAACCTCCGAAGAAGAAATTTACAACCAATCGAAAGTACGTTTGGAAGAAGTGATGCGTCAGGGAACCGGAGCGGTAGAAATAAAATCCGGTTACGGACTTACGGTCGAAGCCGAATTAAAAATGCTACGAGTGATCAAACGCTTATCCGAGAACTATCCGATTGCGATCAAAGCGACTTTTTTAGGCGCGCATGCTTTCCCATCCGAATATAAAGAAAACCACGAAGGGTATATCGATTTGATCATTAACGAAATGCTTCCGGCTATTGCCCGCGAAAACCTGGCCGAATATGTCGACGCCTTTCTGGAAACCGGTTATTTTTCGGTAGCCGAAACCGAACGGATTATCGAAGCGGGAAAACAATACGGATTGATCCCAAAAATCCACGTGAATCAATTTACAGCCATTAATGGTATCGAAGCCTGTGTGAAACACGGTGCTTTATCGGTAGACCATTTAGAAATCGTAACCGACGAAGATATCGCTGTTTTAAAAGACAGTATCACGATGCCGGTTGCATTACCAAGCTGTTCCTATTTTATCAGTATTCCGTATACTCCGGCGCGAAAAATGCTACAAGCCGGATTGCCGTTGGCTTTGGCCTCCGATTTTAATCCGGGTACCACGCCATCCGGAAATATGAATTTTGTAGTTGCTACCGCCTGTATCAAAATGAAAATGACACCGGAAGAAGCGATTAATGCAGCGACTATTAACGGCGCTTATGCCATGGGAATTTCCGATACACACGGAAGTATCACCAAAGGAAAAAAAGCGAATATCATCATTACGCAACCGCTTACCTCCTATTACCAGTTGCCATATGCTTTTGGCAGCAACCTGATTGATCAGGTGCTAATCGAAGGTCAGTTTATTCAATAAAAAAAAGAGGAACATAATGTTCCTCTTTTTTGTTGTATTGTCGTTTATCTTTTGTTATTTCAACGTAAAGCTGGTTTTGGATACCAATTCCGCTTTGTCGAAAATATTTACGAAGAATGTTCCGCCTTCGATATTCTCTACCGGTAAATCCTGAGCTACCTGAACGGTTTTGTTTTCATATTTCACCGTTTTAACAAAGCTGTATGTTAATACTTTGTCACCAAAAGTTTCGGTACGTTTTTCTCCCAATACATTGTTTTTGCTGTCAATGATCTGGATATAGTACGTTTTGTCTCCCGATTTGGCTACCTGGTTTTCAGCAATGGTAAAGCTCACTTTCAATACATCAGCTCTACGCGCTTTGTCTGTATCGATTTGTTTTCCGGAACTTCTTTGTTTTACCGCAGTCGTCTGTAAATTCAATACCGTTAATTTAGATGCTTTTTCAACCGTTTTGGCCAACTGGTCGTTTTGTGATACCAATGTATCGTTCACTCTTCTAGCGTCGTTTAATACGGTTTGTGTACTGTCGCGTTGCGTGGTTAAGGCTGCATTTTGTTTTTTCAGCCCATCATTTTCGCGCATCAGATTATCCATTTCACGTTTTAAACGCAGGTAATCGTTTTTAAATTTTGCTAATGAAGCCGCATCGCCCTTTGATTTTTCCAGTTCTTTCTGCAATTGGATCAGTTTTTCTCTTTCTGCCGTCAATTCAGACGAAAGTGAAGTGTTATCCGCTATCGCAGCATCATATTTAGCAATCGCAGCTTGAAGCTCTTCATTTAACTTATCTTTCTCCGACATGATTTTGTTTTCAGAAGTCTGATTATCAGTACTCATCTTGTACATATAGGCCAAACTCCCGATTAACAATAACGACAAAACAACAATAATGGCTTTTAAGCTCGAGTTACTTTTTTGATTTTCCATAGTCACATTTTTTTCAAATTCAATTAGCTATAAAATTATTCATTTCCGTAAAATAACGAAAGTTTTATAGAAAATAGTATTTTTGGATGCAACATTTTTTATATGGAAAAGCTTATCCGATTTACACTAAACGACTTAACGAAAATTACCAATCACCGTAGCGGTGAGATAAAATTCGGAGAAAGGATCCAAACCGTACCCAAGGAAATGGATACGTTGGAATTTCTCCAAACCAGCGATGCCGAATTTGTTTTACTGGGAATTCCGGAAGACATCGGCGTACGTGCCAACCTGGGAAGAGCCGGAACTGCTTCGGCCTGGGAAAGCACTTTAAAAAGCATTGTAAACATCCAGAACAACCGTTTCTGTAAAGGCAGTCAGCTACTGATATTGGGTAGCATTGACGTTTCCGAACAAATGGAAGCCATAAAAACGTTGGACATTACGGACAAAGAAGACCGCAGGCATTTTTTTAAAATGGTCGAAAAAATCGACAAAGAAGTGTCGCATATTGTCTGTCAGATTATCAAAGCCGGAAAAACGCCAATTGTGATTGGTGGCGGACATAATAATGCTTACGGGAACATTAAGGGACTTGCACTGGCAAAAGGAAGAGCCGTTAATGCCATTAATTTTGACGCGCATACCGATTTCCGCGCCTTGGAAGGGCGCCACAGTGGCAACGGGTTTTCGTATGCTTTTGAAGAAGGTTTCCTGAAAAAATATTTTATTTTCGGATTACACGAAAGCTATACTCCAAAAAGCGTACTCGATTCGATTAAAAAAGTAACCGAAAAAATCCGTTATAATACGTACGAACAAATTGCCGTTCGCCGGGAAAAGGACTTTGACGACGAAATGGAAATCGCCTTAAAACATATCGCTACCGATGCTTTTGGTATCGAAATCGATTTGGATGCCCTTCCGGGAATTGCGAGTAGTGCGATGACGCTGAGCGGTTTTTCAGTAGCTGAATTACGCCAGTTTATACACTACTTCGGTCAGAGTAGCAATGCTTCCTATCTACACATTTGCGAAGGCGCTCCGGATCTGGATCAGGACAAAAACAACCATCTTGTAGGGAAATTAATCGCCTATTTGATCACCGATTTTATGAAGGCGAAGCATAATATATAAACAAAACCAATATTTTAAAGTATTTTTGCAAACGATAACTACTAACAGTTATCGTTTTTTTATGCAATTTCAAGACTTAGATTTACTTCGCAATATACAACAGGCGCTTACCGAAGAAGGTTATGAAAACCCGACACCCATTCAGGAACAGGCCATTCCGATCATCATGGAAGGCACTGATCTTGTAGGTTGCGCCCAAACCGGAACGGGAAAAACGGCAGCTTTCGCCATCCCGATCCTGAATTTATTACACCGAATTGTCGGATCTTCAAAGAAAGTAAAACACATTCGTACGCTAATTGTGACACCAACTCGCGAACTGGCGATTCAGATCGGGGAAAGTTTTACTACCTACGGAAAATACACCAATATCCGTACACTGGTTATTTTTGGTGGTGTAAACCAAACACCACAGGTGGATCAGCTTAAAAAAGGCGTTGACGTACTAATAGCCACTCCGGGGCGTTTACTGGACTTACACAAACAAGGTTTTATCGACCTCCATCATATGCACCATCTGGTTTTGGACGAAGCCGATCAGATGCTCGATATGGGTTTTATTAACGATGTTAAAAAGATTATCAAACTAACACCGGACAACCGCCAGACATTATTGTTTTCGGCGACGATGCCACTGGCGATACGCGAATTGGCCGATACGTTCCTGACGCAACCGAAATATGTGTCGGTAGCCCCAATTTCCAGTACTGCCGAAACCGTACAGCAAAAAGTATACTTTGTTGAAAAAGAAGACAAGCGAAAATTATTGTATCATATCATCCGTAACGACAAACTTTCCAACGTTTTGGTTTTTGCCCGAACCAAGCACGGTGCCGACAACGTTGTAAAAGCCTTAAAAAAGAACGGTATTAACGCCGAAGCCATTCACGGAGACAAATCACAGTCGGCGCGTCAACGTGTTCTGGACGGCTTTAAAAGCAAAGAAGTTTCCGTTTTGGTTGCCACTGATATTGCCGCCAGAGGAATCGACATCGAGCAATTGCCGTTTGTGATCAATTTTGATTTACCAAATATTCCCGAAACCTACGTACACCGTATCGGACGAACCGGACGTGCCGGAAATACCGGATTGGCCTTATCCTTTTGCGGAAGAGACGAAAAACCGTATTTACAGGATATTGAAAAACTGACCCGTCAGAAAATTAAAGTTGTGGATGATCATCCGTTTCCATGGAAAGAAGGCGAGAAAAAAGAAGAGCAGCCCGGAGCCAAAAAAGACTTCCGCAACAAAAACAAAAACCAGTCAAAATCACGTAAATCACCGGAATCCAAGAAGAATAAAAAACGTTGGTATTAGTATAAAAGAAAAAAGCAGCCCCCCTATGAGCTGCTTTTTTTTTTCAAAAAAACTAAAGATATGCAAATAAAAACTTATGTATAATAAATAAGGTTTTCTAGATAAAAAAATAAAAATGCTGAACTGTTAGCCGCTCAGCATTTTAACCCAAAATTAAAAGAACTTCACTAACTAAAATACACCATAAATGATGTAAAAGAGACCATATTTATTATCAACTTAAAAAGTTTAGGAACACACAGTTAATAAATCAATAAAGGGCAATATGGTCTTTTTTAAACTTACTAAATGAAAAACTCTATTGAGACAAAATTCCACATTCCTGAGCTAAAATGCAATACGTAAAAATACTGATTTTCTATCCGGTAAAACACGTGGTTTTCCCACAAACAGGGGGATTTCACCGTTAATGAAGTTATAATTCGGTTAATTCCTCGATTGAAATCAACTGGTGGCGAAGTGCAAAAAGAATTACACCAATGAAGTTTTTGGAGTTGGTTTTCTCCATAATGCGTTTGCGGTGCGTTTCCACGGTACGCACATTAATATGCAGCTTGTCGGCAATTTCGATACTGCTCAGCTCTTTACAAGCCATACGGATCACATCCATTTCCCGATCGGAAATTGTAATTGACGAAGCGGTAATTTTTGGTTTGTTGTTTTTCTCCCATAAAATCGCTTCCCGCAATACCATTCCCAATTCCTGTCCGAAATAGAAATCCTTATCCCGAATGCTTTTTATGGCATTTTCAAGCTGTTCCGGTTCGGAGTTTTTGGTAAAGAAACCATGTGCGCCCAATTCCATCACCTTATGAATACTTTCTTTGGTGGTGAGTTGTGAGACGATGAGTACTTTCATTTCCGGATAATGCTTACGGATATGTTCACAGGTTTCAAAACCATCCATACCCGGCATTTGAATATCCAATAACAATAAATCCAGTGTATGATCCTGAATCTGATCCAATAGATCGAGCCCGTTCTGGGCTTCCAGAACGACATTGGTATTTTCAAAAGAATTGATCAAAAAGGACAAACTTTTTCTAAAAAGTTTATGATCGTCCACAATACCTACTCTAAGCACTTTTCTTTCTTTAATGTAATGGTGAAACTATTTCCGGTTTCGATTTCATTCTGAACAAAATCGGCACCGACAATCTTTAATCGGGAGTTAATATTTTTAACGCCCGTTCCTTTTGATGTAGCCAAAAGTTGTGTAAAGTTAATCGGAATTCCGTTATCCTGTAGCGTAATTGTAAAAAAAGTGTCAGAAAGTACCATTGTTACGATCGATTCTGTCACTTTTCCATATTTGATCATATTGGTTGTAAACTCCTGAACAATACGAAACAACTCATAGGCAACCGGAGCGGCTATTTTAAATTCCTCCTGATTACTCACCACTTTAAAATCGATTTCCGTTTTCTTTTTCAATCCGTCCAGATAATCCGTAAGTGCTGTAACCAAACCGTATGTTTCCAATAGCGGTGGCATAATATTATAGGAAACTTTACGGGTATTTTCCAGTGCCATTTCGACACCGGAGCGGATTTCGTCAAAAATCTCCTGATTTCCGACAATACTTCCGTTTCGTTGTAAGATTGTTAAGTAATTCCGAATCGCATTCAGATCGCCGGACACACTATCGTGCAAATCGGCTGCGATACGTTTTCGTTCATTTTTTTCGGTTTCCAGAGAGGTTTTCAGTAACAACTCCGTTTCTTTCCGTTTCATTTTGTAGAAATGATTCTGGTAGTACAATACCAGCGATAGTAAACCAAAAGCCAGGAAAAGCATTCCAAGCGTTCCCAACCAAAAAGCAATTTTTATTTCTTCTGAATTCTCCATATCCCTACCATTAAAAATATATTTTTGATGATATTCAAGATTAGATTAAAAACCCAAAAATCCTCGAACACGAGGGTTGGAGTTTGATCAATAATATCACCCATCAAAAATAGAAATAAGGTACCGGAAAAGTAGAAAATAAAACCCGATATATAGTAAAAAAGTGGAAAATTCCACAGGTATTGTTCGGACAGATTATGGAAGACGTCTTTAAACCACAGAATAACAAAAGTATAGACGAATATCGCTTCGATAAGCGACAGGTAGGAATCGCCCTTTAAATGACTCCATTTGTTCCAAACAAAGAGCAAGCCGATAAAGGTGAGCAGAAAAACGGTACCGAAAAAGTAGAAAAGTGGCCGGTATCGCTTTTTAAAAACCTTCCAAAAGAAATAAAAAAGCACAAAAAACTCCGGTAATAGATAGGCTCGGAACCAAATATCGGAATTCAATTTAAGGATTAGCGTACAAATGAGCTCATAGGCACTGGCTATAAAAGTGAGCCAGACAAAAGGAGCTATATAGGCAGCCTGTGGAGGCAATTGCCGCTGTCGTTTCCGGATAAGGAATAGAATCAGGGGAATAAAGCCTACGAATGTTGACGTTACCGCTATAGCATATACTGGTCTCAAAATAGGTCCGATTGAGGTTTTTGAAATTACGCAAATATATAAACTAAAACCTGTCGGATTTCCCAACAGGTTTAAAAATTAGATTTTAAAACAGAATAGCTAACTATCCCTGGAATAACGGACTGGCAATATCGCACATATCCGGGCAACGTACCCCTCTGTCGAATATTTTACCATCCACCATATCGCTACCTTCGGCATTTACGCCAACCACAACAATATTCGGGCAGTCTTCTTCTTCGTTATAACCGTTATAGATTCGGATTCCTACACATCCCTCCTGATTTAGAACATCCTGTACATGCTCAGCTCCAAAAGCAAATGCTTTCACTCCTTTTGGAAACCTTGCGTTGTGTGCTTTCACATAGGTCATTGCTTGTTCTAAACTAATCGCTTCTCCTAAACTTTTACTAAATTCCATTTTGATTATATTAAAATTCTCCGCGAAATTAGGGATCGCTACTTTTTATGAAAATACCTGTAAACACGTAAATTTGTACGTATAAATACGTAACGGCAACCTTTTTTTATCCCTACTTTCCCGGATAAAAGGTCTGCAATCAAAATAATTTGGGCAATTTTACGGATTAATCAACAGTTGAAACAGGGTGTTTATACCTGTTTTTTCGCACTTTTTTAGCTACCTCCGGAGCATCGCATTACAATATTTATTAGTAATTTTACAGCACCAAATGCAATGAAGATGAATCTGAACCAATACCCCGAAAGTCCCTTTAAAATCAAAGTATCCTTTCATAAAGTATTAGAGACCCTGGAACACATTGCCCACTCGGATGATACCGATTATCGTTCCAACTATGCCAAAGCCTTATTGAAAGAAGCTGCTACGGTTCCGGAATTACGGGACGGGATTACCTCATATGATCAGATTCAGCAACAGGAAAAGCTAATTCACAATTTACTGGCCGACCTTTTCCCTACGGCCTTAACCCATAACGAAATCAAAGCGGTTACGGTTCCTTTTCAAAACATTACGTTTAATTATACCGAACGCTTTAAAAAAATACTAAAAGAAGCCGGAAAAGACTTCGATATGACCATCCGGGATTTTGATCAACATCAGTTTTATATTCTGAACTGCTGTCTGATTTTAAACTCCTTTTACAATCGGGATTTTGATTTTAGTCGACCGCTTTTCTACGATATTCCGGACAAAGACGGAATTATCCGCCATTATCGGATTATGTATAACGCCGATTTTATGGAAATTATTCCAACGGAAAAATCGGTAAAACTTACCGAAGAAGACATCGATTTATTGATTGACAACTTCGATAACATTGCTTTGTGGAAAGAAAAATTCCCACAGGAAAGTTGGATTTTAAAAGGATTCGGTATTGTGATTCTCTTTGATGCGACGATAGAAAATTCGGTTTCCAACCTAAAAAGTAATTTACTGAAACCGGACAAACAGAAACTAAACGACGACAATAGTACAGAGACAATTTTCCGTTCCATCTATAAAATACCGGATTTACGGATTGGTTTTACGCCCTATAACAGCGAAGAACAAAAATTTGAGCTGGTTCCCAATCGGAAATTCACCAGTTTTATCCTCACACACGAATGCAAAAATGCGTTGTGTAGTAGTTCGTTTGAAACCCTTATCCGCGAAAAGAAATATTTTGCAATATCCGATACCATGCGTTTTGTGGAATGTTCGGAAGACAAATCTTTAGGCAAACATCTGTTGGCGCAAAACATCAGAAGCTGTATTTTGGCTCCGGTTGTAAAAGACGACAAAATACTTGGGATTATCGAACTCGCTTCGTCTTATCCACAAAAACTGAACAGTTTAAATGCTAACAAACTTGAGTTGATCATGCCATTTTTGGTCGATACGGTCGATCGGTACCATTCTGAATGGCAAAACCATATCGAAGCGGTTATTCAAAAAGAATATACCGCCATTCACCCGAGTGTATACTGGAAATTCAAGATCGAAGCCGAAAACTATTTAACCGAAAGCAGTCAGGAAAAAGAATATATTTTCAAAGAGATTGTCTTTAAAAACGTATACCCGCTCTACGGTCAGATTGACATTAAAGGATCGTCGGATGCCCGAAATAAAACGGTACAAGAGGATTTAAAAAATCAATTGGAAATGATCATCTCCATTCTGGAACAGCTGAAATCCGGAGTAAACCTGATGTTACTGGAACAACGTAAATTTGAAATTGAATCCTTATTAAAAGAATTGGCCGCTTCATTAAAAGCCGATACCGAACAACAGATTCAGATTTATATTCAGAATGAGATCCATCCGATCCTGAAAAATGCGAAAAGTAACCATTTGGAAGAAGAGCTTATTGATGCTTATTTCGAAAAACTGGATGAAAAAACCGGAACCTTTTATGATTCCCGTAGAAAATTTGATCTCGCTTTATCACTTACCAATAAAAAAATGGCTTCCATTCTCGATGCCAAACAGGTAGAAGCACAAACGATTTTCCCGCATTATTACGAGCGTTTCAAAACCGATGGTGTGGAACACAACCTCTATATCGGGGCTTCCATCGCGCCACAACGGAATTTTGATCTGATGTTTTTACAGAACCTTCGTTTATGGCAGTTACAAGCCTTATGCGAAATGGAAATCGAACACGAGAAACTTAAATTATCATTACCTTTCCAATTGGAAGTGACTTCGTTGGTACTTGTTTTCAGTTCGCCTATTGCGATTCGTTTCCGTATGGATGAAAAACGTTTTGACATAGACGGTACTTATAATGCCCGTTATGAAGTGGTTAAAAAGCGAATTGACAAAGCCCATATCCGCGGAACGGACGAACGCATCACCGAACAGGGTAAAATCACGATTGTTTATTCGCATCTTGCCGAAGAAACCGAATACAAAAAGTACATTCAGTTCCTGCAATTCAAAGGCATTCTGGAGCCAAATATCGAAAGTTTTGACGTCGAAAGCCTACAAGGTGTTTCCGGCTTAAAAGCCCTTCGCGTAAAAGTGAATTACAAATCGCAAAAAGGGACAACCCGAACGTATAGCTATCAGGAATTACTGGACGAACTGAAATAAGATCAAACGCCCAGTGAACGGAATGCGATTACGAATACAATTACCGAAAAGATAATCCCGATCATAAAGATCGTATAGGTGATGCGCAATAATTTGTATTTGCGATCCAATACCAATCCGAGGTAATATAGATCCTTGATCATGGAATTATACAAATAATCCCGGTCTTTCATCATGACGTTCATCGCCCATTGGTATTCGTCGATTGGCATTTTGTAAAAATTCCCAAAAAAGAGCAGATTCACTTTTTTATCTTCGATATCCTTACGGGTAAAGGTTCCGCTGGTTACTTTGGGACGGGTTGACAATATGGCAAAAATGATCGACAATACGCTAAACATAATCATCGTAAACGTTGGTATGATCAAATGCGAATTACTCGGACTGTCCAATTTAGGTACCAAAGTCGATAGTGCGATGGAAATGATAATCGCATTAACCGATAAAAGAATATTCGCCTTACTGTCGGCAATATCGCTCAATCGCGTATGATTGCTTAGCGTCACACGAAACATCGTATCAATACCGCGTTCGGGACGTTCCAGTTTTTCCAGTTTCTTTTTTTTGATATTCGATTTCGAATCGGCTCTATCTTCCGTTAATTTCTGGATGATTCGCTGGCACTCGATCGTATTTTTTTCTTTTTTCGGTTGCCAGTTGGTTTTGGCAAAATCGGTATAATAACGGTGACATTGTACCATCATGGCCCGGTTTCCCATAGCCCATTCCAGATCGGTATAATTCTTTTGTTGCGTTAGTTTCCATTCTTCGCGCAAAAGTTCGCTCAGCTCACTATAATTATCGGCTGCAAAATGAAAATAATCGGCATCCTTGATAATCTTTTGCGCCAGATTTTCCGGTTCCCGATCGATTTTCGTAGCCCGGATAATTTCTTTTACTTCTTCAATATACGCCTCGGATTTCTCTTGCCCCCGAAGGAATTTTTCTACAATATGCGTTCCACATTCTTCGTGTTCGGTACAACCTTCCGTATAACCGGTATCGTGAAACCAGGCCGCTATCATAATTTTCTCAGCCGTATCGGGATCAACTTTTTCATTTTCAACAAGTTGTTTGGCCGCAGACACCACCCGTACAGTATGATTAAAATTATGGTAAGTATATGAAATAGAAAGTTTATCTTTGAGTAAGGCGAAAACGTAATTTTCAGCTTGTTCTATAATATTCATAAGCCAATTTTTATCCCTCTAAATTATGAAATTGTTTTGGTTAAGTATTGATAAGAAACGTAATTATATACTATTTCAGTATGTATTGTTTATTTTATTATTCCAATCCTGTGCCACCCATACCATCCAGACGGGTAAAAATCTTACCGATACAATTGACAACCAAGCGATAAGCAAAAGTCCGGAGTACCAATTATATTTGGTGGGCGATGCCGGAAATTCGGATGAAAGCAACGGTCAGCAAACACTTAAATCGATGGAAACCCAATTAAAAAACGCAGGGAAAAACACCACCTTACTGTTTTTGGGTGATAATATTTATCCGTACGGTTTTCCGGATTCCAAAAACGAAGCCGCACAACAACTGGCCCGACAAAAACTAGACAATCAGATACAAATGGGGAAATCATTTCCCGGTAAAACTATTTTTATTCCGGGGAATCATGACTGGTACAGTGGCGTAAAAGGACTGGAACGTCAGGAAAAATATGTGATTGATCAATTAAAAGACAAAAAAGCATTTTTACCCCGAAAAGGTTGTGCTATTGACGATATCAAGCTGAGCGACCGTATCACTATGATCACAATTGATAGTGAGTGGTACCTTGAAAACTGGGATCAACATCCCACGATAAACGACAATTGCAACATCAAAACCCGGGACGATTTTTTTGAGGAACTCGAAAGTTTGATCAACAAAAATCAGGACAAAACCATTGTTCTGGCTATTCACCATCCGCTGATGAGCAATGGCTCACACGGAGGCCAGTTTTCACTTCGAAAAGAACTGTTTCCACTGGAAAAAGACATCCCCTTGCCTTTTGTTGGTTCGTTGATCAACCTGATCCGGAAAACCTCCGGAATTAGTCCGCAGGATATCCAAAACAAACAATATACTGCCTTAACCAAAAGAATCAAAACCCTGATTCAGGGCAAAGACAATATCGTAGTCGTTTCCGGCCACGATCATAATTTGCAATATATCGAACACAACAACATCAAACAGGTGATTAGTGGTTCCGGATCGAAAAGAGAAGCCGCAAGAAGCATCTTTCCAAACGACTTCTCCTCTGGCGACAACGGTTATGCCCGACTGGATTTTGACGCAGACGGTTCGGTAGCATTGACCTTTTTCGATAAAAATAATACGACTCTATACCAGCAAACTATTATTAAACCAGAAACCGAAACGCACCCGGCTTCCTATCCCGATACTTTTCCGGCCATTACCAAAGCTTCTATTTATTCGAAAAAAATGACCTCCAAAAGTGGTTTTTACCGTTTTTTATGGGGCGAACACTACCGTAAGTATTATAGTATGCCGATAATGGTGCAAACGGCGACACTCGACACCCTTATGGGCGGATTAAAACCCGTGCGTGCCGGCGGTGGTCATCAGTCAAAATCCCTGCGATTAAAAGACGAAAATGGCAAAGAATTCGTCATGCGTGCCTTAAAAAAGAGTGCCTCCCGATTTTTGCAATCGGTAGCTTTTAAAGATCAGTTTGTCGAAAATGAGTTTGAAAACACTTTTGCAGAGAATTTCCTATTGGATTTTTATACCTCATCCCACCCCTATATTCCCTTTATGGTGGGCAATCTGGCCCAGCCTATAGGTGTAAGCGCGACCAATCCGAAACTGTATTACATTCCAAAACAGGCGGCATTAGGCGCTTTTAATGACCGTTTTGGTGACGAATTGTATATGATTGAAGAACGTCCGAGCGACAGTCATGCGGAACACGAAAGCTTTGGTGAAGCGGATGCCATAGTGGGTACCGACGATGTGTTGAAAAACCTAAAAAAGGACGAAAAATACAAAATCAACGAGAGCGAATATATCAAAGCGCGCTTGTTTGACATGCTGATAGGCGACTGGGATCGTCACAGTGATCAATGGCGATGGGCCGAAAACAAAGAAGGAAACACTATCGTATACCGTCCGATTCCAAGAGACCGCGATCAGGCTTTTAGCAAATATGACGGTGCCTTGCTTTCTCCATTGATGCGCGTTCCGGCCTTACGTCATATGCAGGGTTTTGGCGAAAACATCCGCAGTGTCAAATGGTTTAATATGGAACCCTACCCTATGGATCTTGCTTTTGCCGCCAATGCTACCGAAAACGACTGGATCGCACAAGCCCGATATATCCACGACAATCTAACCGATGCGCTAATTGACAATGCTTTTTTTAACCTACCGGAAGAAGTAAACGATGCTACGATCGAAGACATCAAAAAGAAATTAAAAATCCGTAAGACACATTTGGAACAATATGCTTCCGAATATTACAAAGTGTTGCACAAAACCGTACTGATTGTCGGTACGGATAAAAAAGACAAATTTATAATCGACCGAACCAACAACGGCTCCGTAACGGTTTCCAACATCCGCTTAAAAAATAGCGGTGAAGAATTGATCAACTCCAAAACCTATCCCGATAGCGAAACAAAAGAAATCTGGATTTACGGGCTAAATGATGATGATCAGTTTGAAGTAAAAGGCGACGGGAAATCCAAAATCAAAATCCGACTGCTTGGTGGTCAGAATCACGATACGTATACCGTTGAAAATGGCAAAAAAGTAATTGTGTACGATTTTAAATCCAAAGAGAACACCTATTCGCTGGACGGTAAAACCCGTAAATTCCTAACCGACGATTACGAAATCAACTCCTACGATTACAAAAAACCGAAGTACAACGCTTTTAACAGTCTGCCGACAATCGGTTATAACCCGGACGACGGTTTTAAACTCGGAATGGTTGGTTCCTACACCGTTAATGGATTTAATCGTGCGCCGTATTCGAGTATGCACGGCTTTAAAGCCAACTATTATTTTGCGACCCACGGTTTTGAATTAACCTATAATGCGGTAGTAACAAAAGTAATTGGTGACTGGCAGTTTGAATTTGAAGCACGCTTTACAAGTCCGAATTTTGCGATCAATCATTTCGGATATGGAAACGAAACCGAAAACCAGGACGAAACACTCGGAATGGATTACAATCGGGTTCGCATCCAATCGTATAAAGCGGCTCCAGCACTACGAAAAATAGGCCGAAACGGCAGCGATATGCAAATCGAAGCGACTTTTGAGAATATCGAGGTGGAAGATACCCAAAACCGTTATATCAATATTCCAGGTGTGATTAATCCGAAAGTATTCGAAAACCTGCAATTTGCCGGACTGAACTTTAAATACGGCTTTGAAAATTACGATAATCCGTCGCTTCCCACTATGGGTATGGGCTTTTCGATCCTGGGAAGCTGGAAGATGAATCTATCCGACACCAATCGCAATTTCCCGTATATCGAAAGCAAACTGAACTTCAATCATAAAATTGATCCGGAAGGAAAACTGGTACTGGCTACGATTTTAAAGGGGAAATTTTTACTCAACAACAATTTCGAGTTTTATCAGGGCGCTACCATTGGCGGCGACCATGATATCCGCGGTTTCCGAAACGAACGCTTTTTAGGGAAACAGGCTTTTTACCAAAGTTCCGATTTGCGCCTTACACTCGGAAAAATCCGTAAAAGTATTATCCCGATGACTTTCGGAATGATTGGCGGATTTGATTACGGTCGCGTATGGCTAGACGGTCAGGATTCCCAAAAATGGCACAACTCCTATGGTGGCGGTTTATGGCTAAACGGATTAAATGTGATCACCGCACGGGTGACTTATTTCAGAAGTAACGAAGACGGTCGGATTGCATTTGGATTAGGATTTGGTTTTTAAGGTTTTTATAGCAACCTCATAGACCTTACCCCCATTTTTTTTGACTTTTTCATCCGCAATAATCAACGTGTCCTTATCGGTAAAGGTAATGGCTTCTTTTTGCGACATATGATTCAGTTCCAGTCGGGTTACTTTTCCGTTAAAGAAATCGTCGTTTTTAAAATCTTCGAACAACCATACTTTCGTATGACTTAACAGTACCATCTGTTTGCCATCTGGGCTAATTGCCGCACTGGTAACCGCGCAATGGTTATAGATATCGCAGGTTTTAAACGATCCCAATAATTCGGCTTTATGATTTCCGGCTTTATTGGGCACGCGATATAACAAGGTTGTTCCGTCGAATCCTTTGCTACGGTTTTTAGTAAATAGGTAGAAATTGTCTTTCCAGATAAAAAAACCTTCTACATCATACCATAATTCTGTTTTTTTAGGTGGAAAAGCTTTTTGTTCCGGATAAGAAAAATGAATACTCGCACTGGAATTGGCTTCCGGTTGCGCTAAATCGGCCGCATTGACTTTATAAATCACCAAATCCTTACGCGTATTATCGTTATTTCCGAAATCGCCTATATACATATTTTTATGTTCATCCATCGTGAGATCTTCCCAATCGGTATTGGTTGCATTCCCAACCGTTACCGTATGTTGAATCGCTCCTTCCCGATCCAATTGGTACAGTTTATTTTCATTACCGCTATCCTCGATCACCCACAAACTTTTACCGGTATCGGAAGTTGTGATTCCCGATACTTCTTTTAATTTTTTAGGAAGTTGAAACAAAACCGGTAATTCTTTTTTGGTTGTACAACAAAAAAGTACAGTAAGACTAAGCAGGAAAAAAGTCGTTTTGATCGTTTTCATAACAGCGTGAATTCTTATTTCTTTCAAAGATAGTACAGTTCCGTCATAAAAAACAAAAGTCAGGCGTATTCCTAACCAAAGGTAAAAACGATTATTTTGCTGTACAATTCTATCAGATCGATTCTATTGTGATTTCTTTTAATTACTTTTAGCGGACTTAAGCCAATATGAATTTTAAATATGATGATCAAAAAAAGCTTTTAAACGAACCCATAAATGTTATTCACTTCCATTCATTTTGCTATTTTCCTTCCTGTCATTTTTATTTTATACTGGTTTGTATTTTACAAGAATCTAAGAACACAGAATTGTTTATTACTCGTTGCGAGCTATTATTTTTATGGCTGTTGGGATTGGCGTTTTTTGTTTTTGTTATTATTTTCGACACTTCTGGATTATTATACCGGAATAAAAATTCAGGAATCACAAAATAGTCATTCCCGGAAATTCTGGTTATGGTTGAGTATTGGTATTAACCTTGGGTTTTTAGGTATTTTTAAATACTATAATTTTTTTATTGAATCCTTTACTGCGGCTCTTACTCATTTTGGAGTTCAGGTCAATCCGCATTTCTTAACACTAGTACTTCCCGTTGGGATTTCGTTTTATACCTTCCATGGTTTGTCATATGTAATCGACATTTATAAAGGTCGTATCCAATCGGAACGGAATTTTATCGAGTATGCTGTGTTTGTTAGTTTTTTTCCATTATTGGTAGCCGGGCCAATTGAACGCGCCACGCATTTGCTTCCTCAGATCAAAAAAGAACGTCATTTTGATTATAGCAAGGCTGTCGACGGATTGCGTCAGATTTTATGGGGCTTTTTTAAAAAGGTGGTTATCGCCGATAATTGCGCGTTCTATGTTAACGAATTTTTTAATACCCCGGATGCCTATTCCGGAAGCACTTTACTTTTAGGCGCCCTATTATTCTCGTTTCAGATTTATGGTGATTTCTCCGGATATACCGATATTGCATTAGGAACAGCGCGTTTATTCGGAATTGAACTACTTCAAAATTTTGCATTTCCCTACTTTTCAAGAGACATTGCCGAATTCTGGCGTCGCTGGCATATTTCGCTTTCGTCCTGGTTCCGGGATTATGTTTATATTCCACTGGGAGGAAGTAAAAGCAGTTTTTGGATAAAAATACGCAACATCTTTATCATCTTTATTCTAAGCGGATTCTGGCATGGTGCGAACGGGACTTTTATCGTTTGGGGAATTCTAAATGCGTTTTATTTTCTTCCTTTATTTATAACTGGAAAAAACCGAAATCACCTTGAAATTGTAGGATTGCAAACAAAAGTAACCTTAAGAGATATCCTTAACATATTCGTTACATTTGGTTTAACAACTTTAGCCTGGGTCTTTTTCCGTGCCGAAAGTATTCCGGCAGCCATAACCTATTTATCGGGTATTTTTTCTCCGTCGCTATTCTCCAATTTAAACAATTACCATTCTAAGGATCTTATTATTTTAATTCTATTTTTTATGACAATTGAATGGTTTGGCCGAAAAGATCAATATGCCATTCAAACCATGGGATTGCAATGGAAAAGACAATATCGCTATGCCTTTTATTCCGTATTAATCCTTCTCGTCATTTGGTATTCGGGTAATGATCAGACCTTTATTTATTTTCAATTTTAATTATAATGAAACGATTTATTTGCAAACTGTTCTATTTTACCGGACCATTATTCCTAATCGTCGTTCTTATAGAATTCGGGTTACGATACGCAATACCGAACGATTATAAATATAAAAAAGCCTGTCTCGACGCTAATGCTTCCCGGATTACAACTTTGATTCTTGGAAGTTCGCATGCGTATTTTGGTTTAAATCCGGAATATTTTGATTCCGAAACCTATAATGCTGCTCATACATCACAGACAATATACTACGATTATGCTATTTATAAAAAGTACGAAAAGCAATTAACACAACTTAAGACAGTAATTTTTCCGATATCGTCCTTTACGTTCTACTTTGATATTAAAAAGGAAAAACAACAGCCTTTTCTAAAAAACTATTCCCTCTATTACGATTTTGACAAAACCTCTTTTTTAAGGTATTTTGAAATTACCAATAATAGATCGCCTTTAGACTTAAAAAAAATAACGGCTCTACTATCTTCAACAGATTCCGGTACTCTTTGCTCCACATCCGGTTGGGGATATATTAATAAATGGGGAAAAACTCCTACTGATCATTTACTTTTTTTAAAGAATTCCGGAAAAATAGCTGCTAAAAAACACACCCGGGACATTTGTTCAAAACCCGTACAAGAGCTTTATACCTATAACCTCAGCTTACTTGAGATGTTGATTACCGATTGCAAACGGCATAATATAACAATCTTATTTTTTACGCCACCGGCTTTCCAAACGTATCGCGATAATCTGGATAAAAAACAATTACAGCATACCATTAAAACAATAGAAAACCTCGTTGCAAAACACGAACACTGTCGTTATATCAATCTGTTGGACGATCCCCGATTTACAGCGAACGATTTCTATGATACCGATCATTTAAATGCAAGCGGAGCCAAAAAACTATCGACATACCTTAATAAACGCACTAATAATACTCTAAACTAGAAACTGTAATCGCATTTTTAATAGCAACTTAACAAACAGAGAATTCAAAAACAGGCTTTATGTGATTTTTTTATGTACTTTCAATTGAACAAAAATAATCCCAAAAAAGAATAGTTATGCGTACAACAAAGCAACAAGACCCTACATGCGAACAGAAAGTTAAACCGGCTGGTATAGTAATAAATGACGTAAAAGTGAATCGGTTGGAAGCACAAATCGACTTCCCGAATCCTAGACATGACAAACCATTACCTCCAATTTCTCAGGCAACTCTAAATAAGAATAACGAATTAGAAATCAGTATTGTCGTATTTATTAGTCAAAATACCGAAATCAAAGGAGATGAATTACGTGTTATTCAAGATTTTAGTTATACAAACGACCAAATTCCGTTTGCTAATTTTTACGTTTGCTATGATATCGCACCGGAACCTTGTGCTACGTTCAATATTTTTCAACTGAATTTTATAGCCGATCCGAAAGGTTTTGTTCCCAATGCGACCTTACCAAAAGGCTTACCCATACCGAATCTTCTAGAACTACAGGAAATTGTTACCTTTTTATGGGACGAAGATCCGGTTGGTTCCCGAGGTACGGTTACGACGGTACAATCGGGCGTATAACGGCGAATGGTTAAAAAACAGCGCGTATTTACACGCTGTTTTTTACTTAAATTGCGGTAAAAATCACCAGATGAAAGCCGTTTTTAAAATCGTATTTTTAAGTTTTTTGTGCTGTTTCCAATTCGCATTAGCGCAACAAAATTATAGCCCTTTTGAAAAAGAAATCATAGCCAAAAGCAAGCCTCTTCTTGGTGATCCCGATTTTGCCAAAGCACAGGGCTTTTTTTTACAAAAAGAATGGGACTCCTGTTTTGTTTATACCCTGAAACAACTAAGTATCGAAAATCAAAAAAAAGAGATTCAAAACTTTTGCCATTTCTTTAGAGGTTTCGGTTTTAAAGCGAAAAAACTGTTTAAAGAAAGTAAGAAAGAATTTCAATTCATTAGCAATGATTTTCCATTCCACAATCACATTAAAATGTTTCTAGGCGAAATAGCTTTAGAAGAAAAACAATTTAATACGGCTATCCACTATTTCAACGCAATCGAACAACTCCATCCCGATTTGCTTTTGGGAATCAAAAAAAGTAGTGTCAAACACAACCTGGGATTGTGTTATTTGCATTTGGAAAAATACGATAAAGCCGAACACTATTTACTGGAAGAGTTACAACTGGAAGAAGCACAAAACGATACGGCTGTCCTTGTGGGTTCTTATGGCGATATTGCCACATTGTATTATGATCAATATAAAGACAAGCTCGCGATTCCCTATTTTGAAAAAGCCTATCATCTTTCGAAAAAAGTAAACAATTACCAATTAAAACAAAATGCCGCCTTGAATATGGCTGTGGTTGAAGAGAATCGGAAAGATTACATCAAAGCGCTGACCTATCGAAAGGAGTATGAACAGTGGAAAGACTCCCTAAACGATCAGAATAAAGTATGGGAAGTTGCCCAACTTGAAAAACAATTTACGGTAAAACAAAAACAAAAGGAAGTCAGTCTGCTGAAAGCCGAAAATAAAATTAAAATCGCAGAGCGAAACGGACTCTTATATTCGGCCATCATTCTGTTATTGTTATTGGGTACAGCCGTTTATTTTTACCGCGAAAAAACAAAAAATAACAAAATTATATTGGCTCAAAAAGAGGCCCTTTCCGAGTTAAATGCCACAAAAGACAAACTATTTTCCATCGTGAGTCATGATTTACGTTCCGCTGTCAATGCCTTGAAAATCAGCAATGCCAAATTATTGGAAAATCTAGCCGCCAAAAACCTCGACGAGCTGGATTCACTGTTACAGCGCAATAGCGCCATTGCAAATGGTACCTATAACTTATTGGATAATTTATTGCATTGGGCATTATTACAAACCAAGCAATCGTACTTTGAAATAACAGCAATCCGTTTGTATCATTGCATCGAACAAATGGCTTATAATTATCAGCCTTTGATGCTTGAAAAGAATCTTGTTTTTGAAAATACCGTTTCCAAAAATGATTTTGTTTGTGCCGATCAGGAATCTTTAAAAATAATACTTCGGAATTTTATCGACAATGCGATTAAGTTTTCAAATGAAAATGGATTTATAAAAATATATACCCAAAATACCGATGAAAAGTATTGTACTTTAATCATCGAAGATAACGGAATTGGTATGGATGCGGCGCTACAAACAGCTTTATTAAACGAGACAACACTATTGTCGAAAACAGAAAATGAAGCCATAGTCGGCACGGGTCTGGGAATGCAATTGTGTAAATCATTGATTCAAAAAAACAACGGAAAATTAGACTTAAAAAGTGACGTTGGGAAAGGGACAAAAATCATTGTATCTTTGATTAAAAAGCAATCCAATGGATAATGTAAACATACTTATTATTGAAGACACCCCTTTAGAGAGCGAGGCGTTAATAAAAGTATTGAAAGCACATAATTATACAATCACGGGCGTCGCTACCAATCATAAAGAGGCCTTAACGCTTTTTTACAATCATAAAGTCGATATCGTTATCATTGACATTTTTTTAAATGGTTTACCCGACGGGCTTGCTTTTGCCGAAACTATCAGCGTTGTTCCCAATGCTGCCAGGCCTTTTGTTTTTTTGACGAGTTCGACAGACCGACAACTATTTGAACGGGCAAAACTCACAAATCCATTCAGTTATCTGATCAAACCCTTTAACGAGCTGGAACTTTTATATGCTCTTGAACTCGCTGTTGAAAAATTCTACAATCAAAATGATGTGTTTCTTGGCGAAGAAGAAAACACGATTATCAGTCAGGATTATTTATTTATTAAAAAAGGAAAGTCCCTTAAAAAAGTGGAAATCCGTGATATTATCTATATTGAAGTCGAAGAAAAATACTGTAGCATTGTCACCGAAACCGAAAAATTTGTCATTCTGATATCCTTAACCAAAATTTTGGAGTTGTTCGATAGTCAAGTATTTTGTAGAACACATCGCAATTTTATCGTGAATACTAAAAAGATAACCGAGATCATTCCGATAGACAATTTGGTGCTACTGAAAGGGGACCATAAAGTAATCCTCAGCGACAAATACAAAGACAGTATTACCCAGCGTTATATTTTAAAGTAATCCTTCCCGCTTTTCCCAAAACCGATTCATCATAATCCTTTTTATGATTATGGTAAATGAAGTTTTAATTTGTACTTCCGATTGGGAATCTTATGCCTAAAAAGCACTGTCTCGTTCCATTTTTTTAAATCACGGTGGCTTGTTATGCTACTTTTATGAAACTAAATCAGTTCATAACTTTTAAAAAACAATATTATGGCAACATTAACAGTAAATTTTAAGAACAACAGCGGGTTACCGGATAACCTGGTATCAATTGGTTTTGTTTCAGGAAGTACTAGCGCTCCATTTAGCATAAGCTACCCTGATCCCAATCTGACACAACCATTGGAATTGGAAATACAACCTTTAAATCAAACAAAAGGCGCTGGAAATTGGTACTCCTTAACCGATTTAAGCAATGGCATTTCCATTTCAAATTTCAGTGGTCGAATTTATGTCGCTTATGGTCAGACGTGGTCTGTTTTGAATGCCGGATATGAGCCGGCTCAAAATATTACCGATGTCAATTTCTTTCTTCGCTATGACAAAATGGAGTTGACTTTTAACGGAAATCCGGCAGATGTAGCCGATTTAACCAGCATTGATTATTGGAGTATTCCGATGCAACTGGAAACTTTCCTGAATGGAGTTAGCGTTCAAACAGATAATGGCATCAAAACCGGAAAAACGGCTGAGATGATTTATGCGCAATTAAAAGCCATTACAACACCACCGCAATCGGGTTTACAAAATGCTATTTCAGCGGTTGTTCCGGGTAGCTTTCAACAGGCGCCTACACAGCCGGGAACCGGTTTTGCCCGTATAATCGGACCTTCTTCGTATCCGCCAATCGGAGGCGTTCCGATTATCCCCTATGTTCTTTTTGACAATTATATCGGCTACTTAATCAAAGACTTTGGGCCAGGTACTACTGTAGGGCAAGTAATCCCCGGATTAGGAAACGGAACGATTGCCACCATTGCAGGTCATTTTAATGGCGTTGGACCGAATGTACCCACAACCGGACCACAAAGTGCTCAAAGTTATAGTTTTACGGCTTCAGTAGCTAATTCGGGCGATATCACGTTAACCGGAACTGTAGGTAGCGTGACCGGAACGACGACAATCGTGTATAAAAAAAGTGATTTGATCAGCCCAAGTGGTATTTATGGTGCCAATGCTCCTTTTTCGATTAATGGAGGAGCGTCTCAAAATCCGGCCAACGATGTTTATGGTTGGATAACCGGTGATTTATTAGCCGGATTTAATATTGGAGCCATTGCTTCGGCAACCAAAATAAACAGCGTACAAGTCGGTACAATGGAAAGCTCGAAGTGGTTTACGTTACCCGACACGTCTTTATTTAATAATTTGCAGCAAAATTCGCTATATTACAATCAATATGCCGCTGCATTACAACAGTTGTCGGATGCGTATAATTTTGCCTATTCCGATCGCTTTTCTCCGGTATTAGTGTCATTAGATCCTTCAACAGTTAATACATTGCAAATTTCACTGTTTAATGTGACCACAAGCAGCTAATTGCTACCTCGCAATACCATATATATCAATGAGCTCAATAATTATTGGGCTCATTTTGTATCCTATACCCTTTCGTTATTTTTTTGGATTAAAATCGATGATCCATTCGATTCCATATTTGTCTCTAAACATTCCAAAATAGGAACCCCACGGGCTATCCGAAATGGGCATTTCAATTGCTCCACCAGCAGAAAGACTATGAAATAATTGACTGGCTTCCTCTTTACTTTCAGCGCTAATTGAAATTTTACTTCTGTTTTCATTTTCATTGACTCTTCCTAAAAACTCCGGAACATCATTTCCGATTAGCACATTACTTTTCCCAATCGGTAATGCAATATGCATAATCTTATTTTCTTCATTTTTACTTATTTGGAATTCCGGGTTTTTAAAATCTTTAAATCGGACAATTTTTGAAAATTCTCCGCCAAAAGCAGCTTTATAAAATTCAAATGCTTCTTCTGCATTACCATTAAAGTTGATATGAGGATTGATCAGTGCCATAATTGTAGTTGTTTTGGATTAATGACGTTTTTACAATGCTAATCGGGATTATATCTTAATCCCCTAATTATGTTAAAGATAGCGATTTTAAACGAGGATAAAATACAAGATGATCAAATAATATGTTATTTGATTGGATGGTTATGAAGCGACTGATTAATGATATCTTCCACATCTTTTTGTGTCGTTACGTTTTTTCCGGCATCGGTAAACTCGTAGCGCTGCTGTTCTTTCGAAATCTCTTTGATCAATCCGTTATCGATTAAAAATATAAAACACCGAACTACTTCAAGCTCTTTACAACCACTTTTATTGACTTCATAAATGCTGCGCGCTACGTTTTTTATAACCTTTTGACCATAGTCCGATTGATACCACAATTCCCGGATTAATAGAAACATTGTTTCCGCGCTCAGTTTTCCGTTTTCTAGGTTTTGCATTTTGTTTTAATTATTGATTCCGATGGTGCAGATTTACTTTATCAATCATATAAAAAACATCTGTATTCTGTACAATGGTCTATATCGATTTACTTGGATTACAAATCCGAGCGATCTGGACAAACTGATATTACATGAAGTATTATTGAACTTTCACTTTCCCTTTAGTATCAAAGAGTGGCTGTCCATTAATATATATTTTGATAATATCAATTGGGAACTGTACATCTTCAATAATTTTGAATTCGCCTGAAATAAATAAATCTAATAAATCTATAAGCTCCCTAACAAACGTTTTATTAATTGGATTGATAAAAACAGATATTGGATGATCAGGATACCTTCCTATGAAGGTATTTCCTTTTGGATAAACTCCTAGATCTTTTTTTGCTAGAAGTTCTTCGAGTTCCATTGCAACTTTATGTCTTTGTGTATTTCCTGACTCAATTTCTATGATTGTATTTGGCGCTTTCGGATATTTTATGGATAGTGCCTCGAGTTTTTCTATGATAGTTTGCTTTGTATTCTCATTAATTGCTTTGTACTCGTTTTGAAAATAGTTGATTGTGTTTGTCCCTCCACTTTGATTATTTGTCACAATCATGGCTGATGGTGCATTGATTTCTTCTTTATTCATTTCAATCACTTTGCTTCCTTGTACCAAATCTCCTTTAATGTTGTAAGTCGTTTGGGTATTAGAGTTAGACTCTTTACCTTTCGAACTATCAATTTGTTTTTGCATTTCTTTTTTCTCCCCAAAATGATAGGCGCCATATCCGGAAATTGCTGCAAGTATTGTAAAAAGGGCTATTCCAAACTGACACAACGTCTGTAATGTTTGATATTTTTCCATTATTATATATAATATTAAATATTTCGTACAATATTCCACAGCTTGATGTCAGTCAACAACCACAATTTAACAATGTTACAATAGAACCGAGAATTGAAATTCCCGAAGACACACAATAGAAATATAAACCGAACTATTATTTCAAACCGCTATTATAGGCAGTTTTTTATTTTTTTCTAAATAAATTTTTGAAATATGGCCTAAAAGTTTTGTTAGCTGGTATTTCGGTAAAATTTACTGCATAATTACACGCATTGATAAGCTTTTTATTTGCGAAGCTTTTGTTGTATTTATTTTCATAGTCAAAATAAAATAATAAAACTCTTTTACCTTGTTTCATTAATGCTCTTACAAGTGGAATAAAATCACCATCTCCTGTTATTAAAACAGCAATATCTATTTTATCATCTAATGCAATTTGTAAAACTTCCAGAGCCATTTTCACATCAACTCCTTTTTCATTCTGTTCGTGATTATTATGAGTGAATTTAAGTTCAATACCGGCATCTATTAAATCTATATGTCTATTCCTTTCTATTTCAAGATGTTTTGTTTCTGTTTGTTTTGTGTGTTTTAGTCCTTGAAACCACGATGCATAAACAACTTTATAAGAATTAAATCCTTGCTCTTTTTCTGCAATAACTTGTTCAATTAATTCATGCAATGGCTCAAAAACAATCCAACCATTTTCCTGTATAGTGTTATAATGAAGCTGTGCATAAGTAAAATAACTTCCGTCATAAAAAACCCCTATTCGTAATAAACCTTTGTTTGTCATTTGTCAATAATTATTTAACGATTATTTTTATAAGATTACTATTACATCGCTCTTACAAAGCTTTTCACCAATTACTTTTGTAAAGAAGGTGATATACTCCTATTTCATAAACCCGTAAGAAACTAATTTACACACAACAAAACAATACGTGTTTTTACCTAATTTAGAACGCTCCTATTAAATCAATATCAAAAAATCACTTACTTTTAGACGTTTTTTACAGCTGCATATGTTAGAGATTATTTATCAGGACGATTATTTAGTTGCCATCAATAAACCACACGGTCTTTTAGTGCATCAATCTCCTATTGCAAGAGATGCATCCGAATTTGCCATTCAGTTGTTGCGGGATCAAATTGGTAAAAAAGTATATCCGGTTCACCGAATTGATCGCAAAACTTCGGGAATATTGCTTTTTGCATTGGACAAAGAAGTGAATAAAAATCTTACGGAACAGTTAACGCTAAAAACCGTTGAAAAAAAGTATTGGGCCATTGTAAGAGGTTATACTCCCGATGAGCAACTTATAGATTATGCTTTATACAAGGATAATGGCACTTTACAGGAAGCACAAACAATGATTACGACTTTAGCCAAAGTAGAAATCGACATTCCCTCGGGCAAACACAGTACTTCCCGATATTCGTTTGTGGAAGCTTTCCCGCTAACAGGCAGAATGCATCAGATTCGCAAGCATATGGCTCATATTTTACATCCAATTATTGGTGACCGTCCTCACGGATGCAACAAGCAAAATAAAATATGGCTGGAAAAATTTGAAATGAATACCATGTTACTCCATGCTCAGAAATTGGTTTTCACACATCCTGTAAGCAATGAAAAAGTGGTACTTACCGCACGTCCACAAGAAGAGTTTATACGGGCATCGGGAATTATGGGCTTTCATATCGATGAAAAAAATTGCGTTAGTAATAGCCTGTTCTCACGATAGCGCGGAATTTAAAATCATGGCTTTTGTAAAGTTGTGAATTGAAAGATATCACAATCGAACACCTGATGCCGCTTTTGTTGTATTTTAATAAGGTTGAGATCATTTAAATTTAATAGTGCTATATGGCTTAATTATTTATAACGTTTTACGGCTTGGTGTCATTTGCGACTGACGGCAAGCTGCTTTTCTGATTAGGAAAAACTGTGATAGAAAAAAATTGCTTTCAATCCATTGGATTGAAGCAATTCTACCAAACCGCTGTTGGCAGTAGTTATTTTTTCAAAGGCTTAATTCCAAATTCAAACAATTTGTCGCCAATATTTGTCAACCTGAAACCGTGAAACCAAGAAGAAATTTCTACAGCAAATCCACTGCTTGTTATAAGTGATTCGAGTTCAAAATCTCTTTCGCCAACTTCTTCGTGATTTTGCTCTGTAATTATAAAATTATGCTTTTCCAGTTTGAAGAAACCATTAAAAGTAGTTGGGTTTAGTTTATCTAGAGATATGAGTATATCACAAAGCTCTTCATAAGTAATTTCTTTACTGACATATGCGCCAAATAAGTTTGAAGTAATTTTTGTTTGAGTAATTTCTATGTTTCTATCAATGAAAATCATAAGCCTTTCGGCTACTTTTTTTCCAAACTTTGGGTCAGCTTCAAGTTTCTGCTTGTAATTGCTGATTTTTTCAGAGTCTATTTTGCCAGAATTAAATTCTTGGATAAAAGTCAAAAGTTTTTTAGCAAACCAAAATTGATTGATTGAGATTCCTCCACGAATGACACCTATAACAGATTTTACTATCGGAATTTCTTTCAACGTTTCATTTTCAATTAAATCATCAATGTAAATTTCTGAATAGTCAATTGACAAATCGAGAGACGGATTAAAAAGTTCATCCAATAACGTTTTGCTTATGTTTGAACTTGTTCCAATTTCGCTTCTTTGAGTTACTTCCTTCATTGTAGAGAGTGGTTAATAATTACTGCCAACATCGTTTTACACGAAACTTCCTCCTTATTTATTTCGTAAAAAAACACTATAACTGTATTTCGTAATACCGAAAGAAAGTAATTTATACACAACAAAGCAATACGTGTTTTTACCTAATTTATAGGCAATGAGATTTTAAAGTGCCGTATTAACGAAATTACGGGACTTTCCAAATGTTTACTTTTAATAGTTGTATTTTGATTTTGAGAGAATTAAGTTATCGTTATAAAAAGTTTACTATTTTTTAGTCATAAAGGTTTGCAGATATGAAAAAGCTTGTTATATTTGCAACCGCAATCAGGAAATGGTTGTAACATATTGGAGAAATGGCAGAGTGGTCGATTGCGGCAGTCTTGAAAACTGTTGACTGTAACAGGTCCGGGGG
>NZ_JASLCE010000113.1 GCF_030146175.1 Flavobacterium sp.
GAAGAAACAACAGGTAGCACCCCTTCCAATTTTGATTATTTTCCACTATCGACCAATAATTACTGGACGTATACCGTCGATGCCATGCGGGATTCGCTTTATATCGCCAATGACACCCTGATTTCCGGTACGCCTCATAAAAAATGTAAAGCCAAAGATTTTCCGATTGGATTTTATTCCAATTCTTTAAATAAAAATGGAATTCGTAAATCCGGCGACCAGATATTGGCTTCGGGAACCTTCGATCTGGAAGCTTTTACCGGACTCCCTATCGCGATTAGCCTAAATAATTTTATTATTTTTAAAGAAAATGCTACCTCCGGACAAACATTGGGCAACGTCACCGGAACCTTACAACAAACCATTCAGGATTTACCGTTAACCATTCAATATAAGGTCACTAGCGTTGCCGGAGCCACGCTCCCAAACTATACTTCACCCAACGGTGACGCCTATACCAATGTAAAAGCTGTTAACACAATCATAAATTTACAGGTCTCAACCGTTTATCTTGGCATACCTTTTGTAGTATTACCTTCACAGGACGTTCTTGTTTCAACGCAGTATTTCGCCAAAGACATCGGTGTGGTGCATACCAATACGAATTTACAGTATGCATTGAGCAGTGGTATTCCAGCCGGAATCCCTTTACCTATACCGAGTTCAGGCAATCAGACGCAACAGGAATTCTTAGATGATTATCATATTAATTAAAAAAAAATACCCTGCAATACAATAAAATTGTTTGTTAAAATAAAGCAGACAATTATACTAATAACCAAACAGCAGGGTTATATTGTTAAAATTTTTTATATGAGGAAACTATTTTTATCTGCCTTCATGTTAATGGGATTAGCATTTGGCACACAAGCACAGGAAATTTCTAAAAATGCTTTAGGTCTGCGTTTAGGCGACAACGATGGTTTTGGTGGTGAGATCTCCTATCAGCGAGGTCTTTCTAAAAATAACCGTTTAGAAGTCGACCTTGGATGGAGAAACAGCAAGCATGTAGATGCCTTCAAACTTAGCGGTTTGTACCAGTGGGTTTGGAACATCGACGGTGGCTTTAACTGGTATGCCGGTGTTGGTGGAGGAATCGGAAGCTGGAGTTATGAAAATGACTACCACGTAGATGTAAAAGACAGCGGTACTTTTGTATTCGTTGCCGGTGATCTTGGTATCGAATATGTATTCGATATTCCGTTACAGATTTCACTAGACTTCCGTCCGGAGCTATACTTTAACGACGATTACAGAGGTGATAACTTCGGTCCGGATATCGCATTAGGTATTCGTTACCGTTTCTAATACAAAAAGGGTTGTCTGAGACAACCCTTTTTTAATTTATGCAAAATCTTCCAGTGCTTTGCGATACAGATTTTCGTAAAGCGGAAGTATATTCATGATATCAAATTCTTTGGAGGCTTCAAGTGCATTCTTTTTAAAAGTCAGCAGCTTTTCGTCGTCCGATAAGATTTTTATCGCATTGGCTGCCATTTCCTGTACATTACCAACATCGCTCAGGTAACCCGAATAACCATCTTTGTTCACTTCCGGTAATCCGCCCGAATTACTCGAAATAATCGGCACACCACAAGCCATAGCTTCTAACGCGGCCAAACCAAAACTTTCGGTTTCCGATGGCAACAGGAATAAGTCGGAGTAACATAAAATTTTATCGATCTCACTACTATTTCCGAAGAAAATTACTTTGTCGGTAATATTCAGATCCTCACATAATTTTTCGGCCACTTCTTTTTCCGGTCCGTCGCCAACCATCATTAGTTTGGATGGAATTTCTTTCTGAATCTCGTTGAAAATTTTCACCACATCCGGAATGCGTTTTACCTTTCGGAAGTTACTGATATGGGTAATGATTTTTTCTTCTTTTGTAGCCATTAACGATCGATGGCAAGGGGAATTTTCATCAATCCTGTTTTTATCAATTTCGATAAAATTCGGAATCACCACAATTTCTTTTTTGATATCAAAAAGGCGGTAGGTTTCATCCCGTAAGCTCTCCGATACCGAAGTCACCACGTCGGATTTATTGATACTGAAACATACGGCCGGTTTGTAAAACGGGTGGTTTCCAACCAGCGTGATGTCCGTTCCGTGTAACGTAGTCACCATCGGAATGCGGATTCCTTCATCTTCCAACATCTTTTTAGCCATATAACCGGCATAGGCATGCGGAATGGCATAATGTACATGTAAAAGCTCGATCTTATGCAACTTTACCATATCGACCAACTTACTGGATAAAGCCAGTTCGTAAGGTTGGTAATGAAACAATGGATATTCCGGTACGTGTACTTCGTGATAATGGATATTGGGATTCAGCAAGGCCAATCGAACCGGCTGACTATACGTTATAAAATGAATTTCGTGACCTCTCCGGGCGAGCTCCAAACCCAACTCGGTTGCCACTACACCACTACCACCAAAGGTAGGATAACATACTATAGCAATTTTCATTTTTAGTTTTTAAAAGTGAACTAAAGTACTGCAAAAAAGTAAGGTAATCCGGATTTTTAGATAAAATTAACGAAACGAAAAAGTTAGCGTTTCAGCATCGTTTCATAGCGCGTAATCCAGTCTTCCACCGTCATTTTGGTAAATAATTCCGCTAGTAATTCATACGGAATGGTGTCCATTTTTTTAAAACGGATACAGCTTTTTCCCATATCCAGTTTGGTTTTTACGTGTTTTGGATATTCCGCGACAAACCAGTCGTACAGGTCTTTATCGGAATAGATCCCCATATGGTAAACCGCAATAAAGTTCTTTTGAGAAGCAATCCCTAAAAACGGAAGCGGTTGTTTTGGATCACAATGGTATCCGTTTGGATAGGTGCTATGCGGAACCGAATAGCCCATCATCCCGTAGCCCATTCCTTCCTGAAATCCTTCCGGCAAGTTTGCATTGATGACTTCTCTCAATTTGGTCATTGCCGATTTACGATCGTCCGGCAATGTTTCTAAATACGCATCCGGTGTTGTTGCTGTTGATTGCATATACTGTATTTTTTGGTGGTTTAGTCGGTTATCGCTTCGTAAATCACTTTCTGGATATCTTCGCGAATATTTTCCTTTGAAAGTTTGTTTACGGTACTCTCCGGAAACGTACGGTTAGACAGGAATACATAAACGATATCTTTCTCCGGATCGGCCCAGGCCATCGTTCCGGTAAATCCGGTATGCCCGAAACTGGTCATCGATACACAACCACAAGTTGGGCCTTCTTTTCCAAGTTGCGGTTTATCAAATCCAATACCCCTACGGTTTCCTTCCTTACAAAAGGCACAGTTGTTAAACTCGTCGAATGTCTTTTCCGAAAAATACTGATGGTTTCCGTAGTTTCCTTTTTGAAGATACATCTGCATCATTTTGGCCACATCGATAGCATTGGCAAACAAACCGGCATGTCCCGCTACGCCATCCTGCATCGCGGCTCCCATATCGTGTACATAACCCTGCACTTTCGTATAACGGAAATAGTTGTCTTTTTCGGTTGGCGGAATGATATCCATATCCATTTTGCGCAACGGATTATAGGTCATCGTGGCCGATCCCAATGGTTTGTAAAAAGCCGTATCACTCAAAACATCCAAGGTCGTATGGTTGGTTTTTTCCAGATAATCTTTTAAGATGATAAACGGAAAATCACTGTATTTGTATTCTTTTTTCGGTAGCAACTTACTATCTGCAATTCTTTTTACAATCGTATCGGAATAATCCTTACGCAAATACAGGTTTTCGGAAACCTGAAGCGGGAAATCCGGCGAATAGGTATAGCGATAGTATTTTTTAGACGGATGTTTTGTACTGTCTAACGTGGCCTGATAAAACGGAATCCACGGCTGCAAACGCGCCTGATGCGTCAACATATCTTTTAAAGTGATGTTCTTTTTGTCGGTATTCGCAAAAACCGGTAGTATATCCCCTAGTTTGGTGTTCATGTCAATCTTTTTCTTATCGTACAATTGCATGATGTTCGGTAAAGTCGACAGAATTTTGGTTAGTGATGCCAAATCGTATACATCCTGATTGGTCACTTTATCGGTGTTTTTATAATCGCGGTACCCGAATGATTTCTGATAAAAAACCCGTCCATGACGCGCGACTACGATCTGCAATCCCGGTGTCATTTTACCGTCAATGGCTTTTTGTGCCAGTTTATCAATTTTTGCCAATATAGCCGGGTTCATTCCTACGTTTTGCGGTGTCGTAAACGACAAGCGATTAATTTTCTGCGTCTTGAGACCGTCGTTTACTTTAAACGCGTTGTTAATCGAAACCGGCAGTTTTCCTTTGGCTCCGATTCCTCCAAAAATAACTTCGGCCGCCACGGTTTGCGCGATATCGTTGTTTTGATAGGCCAATACGACGTTTCTAAAAATATTGAAATTATCGATTGCCAATAAAGTATAAGGCTTTGCAAAAACCGTTAGCGTTACATTTTTGTTCGAAGCGATCAGGTTAAGCATCGACAGTTCCTTTTGGGTAAAATCGTGCTTTTTCCAGGCGCCATCCGCTTTATGAAATCCAATGATGACCTTGGTATAATTTCGCAGTTGTTCCAGCATTAAAGGCACCGTATCCAGTGGAATATCCGTGACCGGAGCATACGTTCGAAGCGTATTTAAAAAGGTTTCGTTTTTATCGTCTCCCAGCTTGATATACGCAATTCGTTCGTTTTCCAAATCACCAATCGGTAGTTCGTTATCGGTAGTTTTTAAAACCGTAACGGCATTTTCATATAACTGGTAATTGAGATCGTCGTATTCCGGCGCATTCAGATCTTTCACCAGATTATTCATATCAATCGGTTTGTAATGATTCAATCCGATTCTGTATTTGTATTTCAGGATTTTCTTAACCGAATATTCGATTCTATCGTCCGATAATATCGAATCGTTATACGCCTGACAGAATTTTTCGATTGCAACCGGTACATTTTCAGCAAACAAAAGGATGTCGTTTCCTGCTAAAAAGGCTTCCAGATCGATATCGCCCGGTTGTTTGAAATTACTCGCGCCTTTCATGTTGAGCGCATCGGTAAAAATAAGTCCGTCGAAATCAAGTTTCTTTTTCAGCACATTGGTAACAACTTCATAGGATATCGAACTCGGATAATTCGGTCGTGGCTCAAGACTCGGCACATTCAAATGCGCTACCATCACACTGGACAATCCTTCCCGAAACAGTTTTTTATACGGATAAAACTCGACATCTTCGAGCTGTTCGCGGGTAGCATTGACTAACGGTAAGGTATAATGCGAATCGTTTTCGGTTGCTCCATGTCCCGGGAAGTGTTTTCCGGTCGCATAGACATTTTCACTTTGGATTCCTTTCATCAGGGCCAAAGCTCTTTTGGTTACGTTCTCTTTGTTTTCGCCAAACGAACGGTTTCCAATAATCGGGTTTTTCGGGTTGGTATTGATATCCAAAACCGGAGCGAAGTTAAAATGCAAGCCCATTCGTCTGGCCTGAATCGCCATTTGCTGCCCCATTTTTTCGATCAGTTTTAAATCCTGAACCGCACCTAATGTCATATTCCATGGATAACGATAGGTCGAATCCAATCGCATGCTCAATCCCCATTCGGCATCAATACCCATAAAAAGCGGCACTTTTGCTTTCGACTGGTAATAGTTCGTCAGTTTTGCCTGTCGCATCGGACCACCCTGAAAAAAGATCAATCCACCCACGCCATAATCGGTTACTAGCTTTTCGACCGATTTAACATGAGCGGCATCTTTATTCGAATAGGCTGCAACCATGAATAATTGTCCCAATTTTTCTTCGAAATTCAGGTTGTTATAAATGCTGTCCACCCAGGTTTTTTCTCTTTCCTCAGAATAATGGGAAACAGGTTTGGGACTTTGCGCAAAAATAAGCGGACCAATTAATAACAGTAGAAAAACAGGGTATCTCATTAACTTAATTTTTTAAATAAATAAAATCATCACGCAACGTTGCGTGATGATTTTAAATGCTAGTATTTTTATTTTTCGTTTAGAAGAAACGACTATGCCAACTTTCGCTAGCCGGAACTTCCCAAAATTCCTGCCACTCTCCCAGCGTATTCACTAAGTTATTAAAAACAATAGTGTTACCGGATACGGCTTTTTCTTTGGCCATCTTCTTAAACTCAATCAACGGCTTGTGTGCAATAAAGTCCCCTAAACGGAAGGTTACATTCATTTTGTCCAATAGGTCGATTTCATATTTCTTTTCCAGATCCTGTATAAACTGAACCGATGCATCGATCGAACAGCCTGTTGCCGCTTGTTTCTCCTGATTAACCGTTAAAATGATAAAACGGTTGTATTTGGTGATAAACGAAGCTTCCAGACCGGTTCCATGAGCCGCCCAATTGGAAACAAATTCTTCCAAAGCGGCTTCAATTTCCTGCATTTCGTCGTCGCTAAGTTTTCGGTTGGCCTGATAAATCCAGATTCGGGATTCTTCAGGCATAGTATCAAAAGGTACGTACATAATTATAAATCTTTGGCATTAGCAATTAATTCTGCCACGTCCATTACCTTGATCTCGTGTTCTTTTTCTTTAAATTTCACACCGTCGGTCAACATGGTATTACAGAACGGGCAACCGGCTGCTATGATTTCCGGTTGGGTTTCCAGCGCATCTTCGGTACGCTCTACGTTAATATCTTTATTTCCTTTTTCAGGTTCTTTAAACATCTGCGCTCCTCCGGCTCCACAACAAAGTCCGTTGGCACGGGAACGTTTCATTTCCACTAATTCCGCATCCAGTTTTTGGATTAGCTCACGTGGTGCTTCATAAACATTATTCGCTCGTCCTAAATAACACGGATCATGGAAGGTGATTTTTTTGCCTTTAAACTGTCCGCCTTCAATGGTTAAACGTCCGTCGTCCAAAAGGGATTTTAAAAACTGGGTATGGTGCACCACTTCGTAGCTACCGCCCAATTCCGGGTATTCGTTTTTGATGGTATTAAAACAGTGCGGACATGCCGTTACGACTTTTTTCACTTCGTAGGCATTCATCACTTCAATATTCATCATGGCCTGCATTTGGAACAGGAATTCGTTTCCGGCTCTTTTTGCCGGATCACCGGTACAACTTTCTTCCGTGCCCAATACGGCAAAGGATACGTTGGCCTGGTTTAATATTTTTACAAACGCTTTGGTTATTTTTTTCGCTCTATCGTCAAAACTTCCCGAACAACCAACCCAAAACAGGACTTCCGGCTGTTTTCCCTCTGCCATCATTTCGGCCATTGTAGGAACTACTAAATTTGCTGACATATCTTTTATACTAGTTGCAATACTGCAAGGTTTGTTTTTTAATTAGTTTTCGTCTTTCCAGTTCAAACGGTCCATCTGGTTGTACTGCCAAGGCGCTCCGTTGTTTTCGATGTTGGTCATCATGCTGTTTAACTCCATCGGTGCGGCACTTTGCTCCATTACCAGGTAACGACGCATGTCCATGATAATGGAAAGCGGACTGATGTTTACCGGACATTCTTCCACACAGGCATTACAAGAGGTACAAGCCCATAGTTCTTCTGTTGAAATATAGTCGTTTAACAACGATTTACCATCCGGTACAAATACGCCTTTATTGGTATCGATATTCTTCCCTACTTCCTCCAATCGGTCGCGGGTATCCATCATAATCTTTCTTGGTGACAGCTTTTTACCGGTTTGGTTTGCCGGACATGACGACGTACAACGTCCACATTCTGTACAGGTATACGCATTTAGCAACTGAACCCAGTTTAAATCCTGAACATCGCTGGCTCCGAATTTGGAATGTACCGGTTCTTCACCTGCCGGTGCTGCTGCAAACGGATCGGCATTCGGATCCATCATTAATTTTACTTCTTTGGTAACCGATTCCAGATTGTCAAACTGTCCCTGTGGTTTCAGGTTGGCAAAAAAGGTATTTGGGAAAGCCAATAGAATATGTAAATGTTTCGAATAGTACAGGTAGTTCAGGAAGATCAGGATTCCTACAATGTGCAACCACCAAGCCGCTCTTTCGATCAATACGACGATGTTTTCGGAAATTCCGTTAAAGATCGGCGCGATAAATTGCGAAACCGGGAAAGCTCCCGCCTGACTATAATGTCCTACGCCTAATGTTTGTAAATGCAAATCGGCCGCATTTAAAACCAGGAATAAAACCATTAATACGGTTTCGAAATATAAAATATTGTTCGCATCGCTTTTTGGCCATCCCGTTAAATCATTGCTGATAAAACGTTTTAATTTGATGATATTTCTTCGGATATAAAACGTCGCAATCGCTACAATCACTAAAAAGGCCAATACTTCGAAC
>NZ_JASLCE010000127.1 GCF_030146175.1 Flavobacterium sp.
CCTCGTTTACACCGAGGGGGTCGGGGGTTCGAACCCCTCATCGCCCACAAATTTTAAAACTCCAACATTTTTGTTGGAGTTTTTTATTTTATACTCGATGCGTTAGCGAAGCTGGTTCAGCGCATTCCGATGTCATTGGGAGTAGAGAATCCCTCTTTCTCCGCCACTTTGAAAAAACAAAAATCCCGTCAAAGGAATTATTGCATGCCGACAGCACTAATTTTGTATTTTAGCAAATAACAAAAAAACACCTCCTATGAAAGTTCTGATTAAAGATGAACTGTTAAGTGGCAAATCGGTTTATGAAACAGAAATTGATTTTGCTACTGATATAGTAACAGTTCAGGATATTATCTCCCATAGAGTTACAAAAGAAGTCGAGGATTACAATAACCGGCTTCCGGAATATTTTAACGGTTTAGTCGAACCTGGAGAAGCAGAGAAAACCCTTAATGGATATAAACTCAAAGCTAAAAAACTCATTGACGCCGAAAAACAAGTGTATATCGCATTGGATGCCTTTCAGAAAAACGGTTTCTTTGTTTTGATTGATCAGTTACAGGCGGAAACACTTACGCAACAAATACATCTTAAACCGGACACGACAATTTCATTTGTTAAACTAACACCTTTAATCGGAGGATAGCCATGGGAATATTCGATAAATTAAAGAATGTGATAAAAGGAAATGCTGTAAATCCGGATTATGAAAAGTTTGATGGAATCATAAAAAGAACACACGAAGAGTACTCTGCAACGAATATTTATTTTTATAATGTCAAACTTAATACGTTACTGATTTATAAAGACGAAATTGTTAAATGGACCGATAGCGATAAACTGGAATTGGTGCTCTATTGTATTGACAGGATCAAAACCAATGCAACACAAAGATGGGGTGGAGCCAACGACAAAAAATATGAAGAAAATCAACTGCGGTTTGCCTATATCGCACAAATTTTCAGATCAAAGTTAGCTATTAGTACCACCGATTTGTGTCGGGTTATTACAGCTATTTATCAGGATGGACGGAAAAATGAATTTACCTTTCAGGATTGGTATCTTACCTATTTTATAAATCAGTTTGAAAAGCAACATAAAGACAAACCGCTGGATCCGATAGCGAAAAATGCACTTGAACTTCTGAAACAAGAAGTGGAAAAAAATTCAGCTTCCTATCTTGCTAAGGAAAATGCCAAACTGGTTGAAAAAATAGAAAACCTGCTTTTTGAACAAACGGCTGAAAATAGCATAAAGCCCGTTTTATTTTTGGGAAAAGATAATTTTGAATCTGCCGCCAATGCTGTGATTGCAAGTCGACCGGAAAAGGAAAAGCCCTTCTGGTACGAGTTGATTGCTAAAGCTCAAAAAGCGACAGGCTCAAAACCGAGCAAAAAATATATTGATGAAGCAAAGGCTGTGATTACGGCTTTAGGAACCGATGCCTTTAAAAAAACGGTATACGAACTTTTTACTATTGTTAGCAATCTTAAAGAAACGGTCATTGAGCATAAACAGCAATATGGTAATCAGGAATATGTGTATGCGGAAATAGAATTTCTTAGTCAGTTGAATACGGAGGCACTCAAAGGTTTTGTCTGGATGTGTTCCATATTTCATGATCAGCAAACCATACAAGCCATTAGTAAAATGGCCGATCGTTGCTTTAGAAAGATTCCACAAAAAGGACAGGCCTCTACAGCTGTTGGGAATGCTTGTTTGTATACACTGGCCAATTCAAAAGGATTGGATGGTATTAGTCAATTATCAAGGTTGCGCTTAAAAATTAAGCAGAACAGTACCTTAAAAATCATTGAAAACTATATTATTGAAGCAGCCAACAAATTGGGAGTTACCATGCATGAGATCGAAGATCTTGCGGTTGATGATTACAAGTTACAGAATGGCGTGCGAAAATGGAATATCGACAGTTTTACAGCCGTGTTGGAGATTACGCGTATTGGAAAATCAAACCTGATCTGGCTAAAGGAAGATGGGAAAGAACAAAAAACGGTTCCGACGGTTATAAAGGAAAAACAGGCCGCGCAGCTTAAAAAGATAAAAGCACTTCAGAAGTTGGTTGATCAGACTACTTCAACTCAGCGTGACAGACTGGATCGAATGCTAAGAAGTAATCGCGTATTAGAGATGGCCTATTTTAAACAACATTATTTGAATCACGGATTGTTGAGTGTTGTCACAGGGAGCCTTATTTTTAATTTTATAAATGAAAATGAAACAGTACAGGCAATTAAAATAGCAGAACGTTGGGTTACCAATACCGGTACAGAAGTGGAGATTGATCAATATAGTAAAGTATCGTTTTGGCATCCGGCTTCCAGTACAACGACACAGGTAAAACTTTGGCGGGATTATTTGATGGAGCATAGGATTTTACAGCCCTTTAAACAAGCGTTCCGCGAGATTTACCTGCTTACGGAAGCCGAAGTTAATACGCGTACCTATAGTAACCGAATGGCTTCTCATATATTAAAGCAACATCAGTATGTTACGTTGGCTAAAGGCCGTAACTGGACAGCAAGGTTAATAGGAGCGTGGGATGGAGGCGATATGGATACCGCAGCGTTGGAACTACCGGATTATAATTTAAGAGCGGAATATTGGGTTAATGCGTTGAATGCCGACAATGCGTTTAACGATACCGGTATCTGGAATTATGTTACGACCGATCAGATCCGTTTTATAGACACAACTACAAATGAACTGGTGGAGCTGATAAATGTACCCGCGATACCATTTTCGGAAACTTTACGGGATGTCGATCTTTTTGTAGGGGTAGCCAGTGTAGGTAATGATCCTACGTGGCAGGATTCAGGAGGATTGCCGGCTTATAGGGATTATTGGCAGTCCTATTCTTTTGGAGATTTGTCGGAAGTGGCAAAAAATAGAAAAGAAATATTGTCCGGTTTGATACCGCGTCTGAAAATTGCGAAGGTTACGACTATTGAAGATAAGTTTGTAGTGGTAAAAGGAAAACTGCGAACCTATAAGATACATATCGGAAGTACCAACATCCTGATGGAACCTAATGATCAATATTTGTGTATCGTACCGGACAGGAGTAAAAAAGATGCTACGGAGAATGTTTATTTACCTTTCGAAGGAGATAATGGACTTTCGGTAATACTATCCAAAGCCTTTTTACTTGCCGCGGATGATACAATTACAGATAGAACTATTACCTCGCAAATTAATCGTTGATGTTACGGTATCTCCAACAAACGGCAGTAAATGAAATTGGTGTTTACGGACAGCATTTAATAACCGAGGCTAAAGTATTGGTCGTAGGTGCTGGTGGACTCGGAGTGCCGGTGGCGACCTATCTTGCAGCAATGGGAATAGGGGAAATCGGAATTGCCGATTTTGATATTGTTCAGGAAACCAATTTACACCGACAGTTTGCCTACGTCCCAGAGGATATCGGTCGTTATAAAGCAGAGGTACTTTCGGATCGTCTTAGAGCACAAAACCCTACAATTAAGGTTACGAGTCATACCATCCGCTTGTCTACTGAAAATGCAGCTGAAATTATTGCAAACTATGATTTGGTTTGTGATTGTACCGATACTGTCGAGGCGCGATTGTTACTGGATCGCATGTGTTACGATGGGAATAAAAAACTGGTTTATGCCGCCGTTAAAGGTTGGGAAGGCTATGTTGCTATCTTACATGGTAAGGCAAAAATAAAATTGACCGATATTTTTAGCGAAGCCGAATTGTTATATGAATCCCAAAATACCTGTAGTATCGCCGGTGTTGTGAGTACGGTATGCGGTATTATTGGTTCTCAGCAGGCCAGTGAAGCAATAAAGATTATATTGGATATAGAATCCAATCTGGATGGTAGTATTTTTTGTTATGACGGAAAAAGTAATGGAATTAAAATTTTACGTCTTCACAAGCATGATATATAAAGCATTTAAAAAAGATTAAATCAGTGAACATAACAAAAAGAGGGCTGTCTCACTTTTGAGACAACCCTCTTTTTTATGCCTTTTTTTTAAACTATTTTGAAAATACGGATTTACGATTTTGATTAAATTTTCAGATAAATTAAATACGTTTATTCTTTTGTATTTAAATATTCAATTTCCCGGAACGTCTGACTTTCTTTAAAGAGAACCTTGTTCCTAAAATTCTTGGTGTGCTTATACGTCCAATTATTATACTTATCATAGCGATAATCAACAGCCGTTTCAAATAAAACACTTCCGCTACTATTAAGTTCTGTAACTAAAATTGGATTTTCATTTTTATCGTAATCCCAGATTTTGGTCATAGCATTATTCTTGAATTTAACCAAAAGATCCTTTTCATTGTATTCAAATATAAATTCTTCTGCAAAATTACCACTAAACGACTTTGTAGATTGGTGTCGAACATAGACAATCTTCATCAGCTTATGATCACTATAATGGAAAATAGCTTCGTATAAAAGTTCCGATTTATTCTTTTGACTATAGGTTTTAGATTCTAAAATCTGAAAGTTACTATTATAAATCACTATAGTTTTTGACTGTTCTTCACTATTGTTTCGAACATAAAATTTAAAAATCTGCCCATTTTCTTTGAAATGGTACTTTGAATCGCTTTGATTTGTTTTTTTCCAGGTATTAATTTTACCATCAGGAAACTGAATTTCTTCAATCAAGTCAAATTCTAAAAAGCTATTATAAATAATTTCGGTCTGAGATTCTTTTTCATTGTTGAAAAATTTTATAATCTTTAGTTTTTCGGGTACTTTCAAGCTCTCAGAAAACAATAAATCTTCCTGTTGACCATTTGCCTCAATCAAAACCCGCTGCAATTCAAGATTTTTAAGGAAGGTATACGTTGTGTTTTTGGTTTCAAAAGGACCTGAACGAATTATAGCATCAAAATAATAGACTTTTTCTTTTTCATATATTCGTTGGATAGAGGATTTTAAATCACCAAACAAAGCATAATCAATCCTGATTTTAGAATTAAACAAGTGAATATGCTTTGCAGCATCATTTGCCTTAACATAATCGTTTTGCAAATAGCGCTCTGTATAGAAAAGTAGGTCTGAATTATTCAGTCCTTTAATGTCACAAATTGTTCCAGACATACTTTTTTAGTACTAGTATCAAATCTTTATAAAAAGCTAAAAGTAGCCAAATACACCGAATTTTTGATATTTTCCTTCAAAATAGCAATTGGGAAAATTGAAAATGCTTTGAATTGAGAATTGTCCGTTAACCAAAATCCCTAGATATTAGTAGATTCCAAAATAAAACGCCAACAGCAATGTTGGCGTTCTTTATTTTAAACGACACGAATACCGTTTATTGTGCCTTTTGATCAAAAAAAGTTAAAACCGTTTCGTTAAATAATTCCGGCATTTTTGTAGGTGCTTCGTGATCACCACCTTTAAAGATGATCAGTTTGCTATGCGGAATTTTTTCGGCAATCAACTTGGTGTGTTTTTCTTTTACAACATCATATTGTCCGGCCATAACCAAAGTAGGCGCCTGGATTTTTTGTAAAGCATCCGGATTAATATTCGGCTCGGTTAATAAAAGCATTTTTAAACGATAATCCATATTAGTTTCCGAAATTCCTTTGCTTTCCATTTCTTTTACCTGTTTACGGATTAGTTTATTCGTTTCAGAAGTAACAGAACTATCATTGTTATATAAAACGGTTCCCATAATGGCCATTTTATTGATTTTATCCGGATGTTGCATTCCCAATACCACCGCGATATTTCCACCATCACTCCAGCCTAAGATGTTCACATTTTTTAGTTGTAGTTTTTCAAGGAAGGTATTCACATCTTCCGCCATTAGTTCATAGGTGATTTTGGTACCGTCGGAAGTCGATTTTCCCTGCCCGCGACTATCCAGACCAATGACCCTATACTTTTTACTCAGCGCTTCCAATTGTTTGTTAAAACTGCCCATTGAAGAATTATTACCGTGAATCAACAAAAGCGGTTCGCCTTTTCCATATACTTCGTAATAGAGTTTAATACCATTAACGTCCATATATTTTCCTAATTCGGCATTGCTTCCTAATGTTGGCGCAACCGTAAGCTTGGAATTATCGATAAACAGCGCTTGTTTTCCGGAAAAAACGGTTTCTTGAGATAATGATAGACTGGTGTTTTTATCCATCGTCATCGTTTTCCAGTTTAGTAACGAATCGCCTTCAAAATCGGAGTTGTGAATCGGGATTTCGATTCTATTTTTGCCGTCTTCTATAAATAATTTAAAATCGTCCAGATAGTAATTTCCGGGACCGGCAATGGCAACACCTATAGCGAGGAATTTTGCATTTTTATCAATTTTCCCATTGAGCACATACGAGCTCCAGTCGTCTTTTTTATGATAATCGCCCGCATTTTCATTATATAGAGCATTTTTTATCAGTTTACCGTTAGCATCTACCGAACGTGCCGCCAGTACGAGCCAGGAATCATTGGCTATCGGATCTTTGTAATATATTTTCCCTTCGAAGGTGAATTTTTTGCCTTGGTACGATTCAATATTGACAGCCTGATAAATTTCATAAAACTGCGCATAGGAGTTTGCTGAGGTTACCAGTAGCAGTAGGGTAAGTAATTTAAAATATAGTTTTGACATAGTACAATTTTTATAGGTTTTAATAGTAGACAATGCGTTTTATTTGTCTTTATTTTCCGGATAAATCAAGACAAATCGAATCATCATTGTAATCGGATTCCTGCATATCTAAAACCTTGCCATTTTAAGACAACTAAATTTCGGCGATCATAAAAAAAATAAAAACAGCTCTGAAATCATTTGATTTAGAGCTGTTTGTTTTAACGGGTGTATTTCGTGTTATTTTATAGCGTCTTGTTCTACTGGATCAAAAACAAACTTAGTACTGTCGAATACGATCGGGAATTCCGGTTTATAATACACAAAATTCATATAGCTGGCGGCAATACCACTACCTAGAATCAATTTGCCGTTGCGCTTTAAAAAAATTACCGGTACCACATTGATACCACCGCCAAAAGAACGATACCGATACTTCCCGCGTAAGGTATCACCGGAAATAATACCTTCAATATTCCCGGAATCTTTTACTGCTCGGCTTCCGTAATAGATTTGATACTGACCGTAAAAACGATCTTTATGGGTTTCAATCGCCAGTAGTGCCGTGTCGTTATGATGTACAGCACGATAATAGGAACGGTATTCGTTAAAATCCTTTTTCTGACAACCGGAAAGCAATACTGAAAAAGTAAGAATCAGCATACTAAGGATTAGCAGTTGCTTACTGTTTACAGGATAGGATATTTGGGGGTTATTCATTTTAAGTTTGTAATGTGAAATACGAAGATAAGATAAACGTTGAGGTTTTCGAACTTTTTTTCCGGGTTGACAGATTGCTTTAGATGCGTTAAAACCATAGACCTGCGTTCGGATTTAACGTAATAAAACTTATTTTTGCTGCGATTGCAAAATCTGATAATATGGACTACGATAAATTTATTTATTGCCTCGAAGCGGTTCCGGATAGCGAGGTATTTACGGCGACCGAAGTATATAAAAATCTCGAAAAACTAGCCGCCGAACAAGGTATAGACAGTATTTATAAAGTTTGCGATTCGATTGAAGGCCTAGAAGAAAGTTTGGGTACCTTATTGTATGAAGATCATAATTTTAAGAATTATGAAATCATCTATCTGGTGATGCAGGGGAAAGGGAACAATATCTGTTTAAATGGCTATTATTATAGCATCGAGGAAATCGCAGAGCTTTTTGAAGGGAAAATGAAAGGCAAGATCATTCACTTTGCCAATGCCAAAATTCTGGATTTAAACGACGACGAAGCGCAATATTTTCTGGATATTACCGGAGCCAGAGCGATTTCGGGTTACGGACAAATGCATCCTACAATTAGCAGCAGTAATCTCGATCGGGTTTTCTTTAGTTTGTTTGAAGATGACGATAACCTGGTCGAAATTGTCGAAACCTTACACGAAAAACACTATGCCTTGTGTAAGTTACTGGATTTCAGATTGTATTATTGATCAATAGATATTAGGCTGAAATAGATTCCTTACTCTTCTTACTCAACAAAAATATCGTCGAAATAATACAAATACTCCCGATCCAGTCGATTGTAGAAAACGGAACTTGTAACCAGAGTACAGCCATAATCGTAGCCGATAAAGGTTCGGCAGAAGCCAATAAACTGGCTTTTTGTCCACCGATAATTTGTACGGCGGTTAGGTAGCTGTAAAAAGCGATTAATGTCCCAAAAAGTACAATAAAACCCGTGTAAAGGTAGGTTTGTGTATCCCATTGTCCTTCGATGGCCCACGGTGCTTTTATAAAGGAGAAAGCAAGTCCGCCCAATAACATTCCCCATCCGATGATAATCGATGATTTATACCGACTTAATAACGCGATCGGCTGTAAGGTGTAAATCGCAAGCGTAACAGCCGACGCGAGTCCGAAAAACAAAGCCGTTCCGGATATTGCCAAACTATGGATGTTTCCATGCGTTACCAGTAAAAAAGTGCCGCCTACGGCCAAAGCGATGGCCAGATACTCGATAGGGCGTGGCAGTTTTTTGTTTTTTGCCGCTAGGTAAATGGCGATAAATACCGGCCCGGCATATTGTAAAACCGTAGCGGTCGCCGCATTGGAATGTTTGATTGCCGCAAAATAGGTGTATTGCACGGCTAGCATTCCGGTAGTGCTGAATATCAGTAATTGAATGGCATCTTTTTTGTTTTTCCAGATCGACCACAAATCCGATTTTTCGCCAAATCGGGCAAAAAGTAATAGAATCGTACCGGATACAAGCATTCGAAGGGTAATTAGCCATTCGACATTAATACCTCTTTGTTGAAAAAGGAATTGTCCGAATGTACCGGAAACGCCCCATAGCATAGCTGCTAAAACAGCCAGAAAAAAACCTTTGATAATGGATGATGGCATAAAATAGGGGAAGGGAAAATTATAACTCGTTCTCAGGAATGGCTTTAATAACACGGCACGGATTTCCGGCTGCGATAACATTGGCCGGGATACTTTTAGTTACGACACTTCCGGCACCAATAATAGCGTTTTCGCCAATCGTCACGCCTTGTAAAATCACGGTATTACCGCCAATCCAGACATTGTTTCCGATATGTACCGGTTTGGCATATTCGATACCAACATTGCGTTGTTCAATGTTTACAGCATGGTTGACCGTATATATACTCACATTAGGAGCAATCAGCACGTTGTCGCCAATGCGGACTTCAGCTTCGTCCAAAACCGTAAAATTAAAATTCGAAAAGAAGTTTTCTCCGATATGGATATTATAGCCATAGTCACAATAAAACGGTTGCTTGATACTGAATTTAGAACCGGTAGAACCAAACAATTCGCGGATAATAGCAGCTCGTGCCGCCTCTTCTTTTGGATGTAGGCGATTGTAATCGGTTACAAGGTCTTCGGCGATATCCCTTTCGGCATCCAGTTCGGCATCAAT
>NZ_JASLCE010000134.1 GCF_030146175.1 Flavobacterium sp.
GTCTAGGGGTTAGGACGCCAGGTTTTCATCCTGGTAACAGGGGTTCGATTCCCCTACGGACTACGAAAAAAAGAAATGTAAAAAGACTTAATCAATTTTAAGAAAATGGCAAATCATAAGTCGGCTTTAAAAAGAATCAGAAGCAACGAAAAAAAGAGAGTATTAAACAGATACCAACATAAAACTACACGTAACGCTATCAAGGCCCTACGTTTAGCAACTGATAAAGCAGAAGCGTCAGCTAAATTGTCTGCTGTTATCGCTATGATCGATAAGTTAGCGAAGAAAAATGTTATCCACGATAACAAAGCTTCTAACTTAAAATCAAAACTAACGAAGCACGTAGCTAAATTAGCATAAGCTAATTGAAACACGATATAAAAAACCAAGCTCTCTTTGACGAGAGCTTTTTTTGTTGTTATTATTTTGTTATTTTTTTGCTAACTACTTAAAAATTAGCGTGTTTATATAAAAAATAAATTGTAATTTCGCACCCTCAAAAATTATTTATGACTTCTATCAGAAACATTGCGATTATCGCTCACGTTGACCACGGTAAGACTACTTTGGTTGACAAAATCATGTATCACTGTCAGTTATTCCGTGAAAACGAGAATACCGGAGACTTAATTCTTGACAACAACGATTTGGAACGTGAAAGAGGGATCACAATTACCTCTAAAAACGTATCGGTAACCTACAAAGGGACAAAGATTAACATTATCGATACTCCGGGCCACGCCGATTTTGGTGGAGAAGTAGAACGTGTATTAAACATGGCTGATGGTGTGTTGTTGTTGGTGGATGCCTTCGAAGGACCAATGCCACAAACACGTTTCGTATTACAGAAAGCGATCGACTTAGGATTAAAACCATGTGTGGTTGTAAACAAAGTGGATAAAGAAAACTGTACTCCGGAAGAAGTTCATGAAAAAGTATTTGATTTAATGTTTGAATTAGGAGCAGAAGAATGGCAGTTGGATTTCCCAACCGTTTATGGTTCTGCTAAAAATAACTGGATGTCGACTGACTGGAAAAATCAGACGGAAAACATCGAGCCTTTATTGGATATGGTGTTGGAACACATTCCGGCTCCAAAAGTATCAGAAGGAACGCCACAGATGTTGATTACTTCTTTGGATTTCTCCAACTTTACAGGACGTATCGCTATCGGACGTTTACAAAGAGGAGAATTAAAAGAAGGTATGAATATCTCTTTGGTAAAACGTGATGGTAAGATTATCAAATCTAAAATCAAAGAATTACACGTTTTTGAAGGAATCGGAAGACGTAAAATTGAGCAGGTTGTTGCCGGAGATATTTGTGCGATCGTAGGATTGGAAGGATTTGAAATCGGGGATACTGTTGCCGATTTTGAAAATCCGGAAGCATTGGCAACCATCGCAATCGATGAGCCAACAATGAGTATGTTGTTTACGATCAACGATTCACCATTCTTTGGAAAAGAAGGAAAATTTGTGACTTCCCGTCACATTAAAGATAGATTAACGAAAGAGCTAGAGAAAAACTTGGCATTGCGTGTGAATGAAACCAATAGTGCTGATAAATTTTTGGTTTTCGGACGTGGTGTACTTCACTTGTCAGTATTAATCGAAACCATGCGTCGTGAAGGATACGAATTGCAAATCGGACAGCCACAGGTAATCATCAAAGAAATTGATGGTGTTAAATGTGAGCCGGTTGAGGAATTAACGATCGACTTACCAGAAAACCTTTCCGGGAGAGCGGTAGAATTCGTAACTCTACGTAAAGGTGAAATGTTGAGTATGGAGCCAAAAGGTGACCGTATGATCATTAAATTCTATATTCCGTCACGAGGAATTATCGGATTGCGTAACCAATTGCTAACGGCTACGGCTGGCGAAGCGATTATGGCACACCGATTCTTAGAATACCAACCGTTTAAAGGTGAAATCGCAGGACGTATCAACGGATCGTTAATTTCGATGGAAAACGGTAAAGCAATTCCATATTCAATCGATAAATTACAGGATCGTGGTAAGTTCTTCGTAGATCCGAATGAGGACATCTATGAAGGTCAGGTGATCGGTGAGAACTCACGTGGTGATGATATGGTTGTAAACGTAACCAAAACGAAAAAATTAACCAACGTACGTTCTTCCGGAGCAGATGATAAAGCCAGAATTATTCCGGCAATCAAATTCTCTTTAGAGGAAGCGTTAGAATACATCCAAAAAGACGAGTATGTAGAGGTAACACCAAAATCATTACGTCTTCGTAAGATCTATTTGAATGAAAATGACAGAAAACGATTTAAAATCGACTAATCATAAAAATAAAAAACCGCTTTTAAAGCGGTTTTTTTTATAGCTATAAAAAGACCGGATTTCCGGTCTTTTTTGTAGTGTGTTAGTTTTGCCGTTGTTTACTTATCGATGATCTTTCGGAAGGTAATGGAAACTCTTCTCTGACGCAGGATAATTTCGTCATTTATTCCGTGATCTTTTTTTACGGCTTTAATACCGTGTTTCCATTCGTATCGACTCTCTCCGGATAATAATAGTATACTTCTTGGTTTCAATAAAAGCGGCACTTTAGTGTCGTCTTTGGTAAATTCCATCACACAAGCCGAATGTAGGCTTACCGATAGTATGATGTCGTCAAACGATGCGGTGGAATCGATGTGTGACGCGATTCCCTGGCCGGGTTCGTATTCATTAATGATCACTTGATTAAAAGAATAATCCAAATCGAAATACTTCTGAATCTTTTTCTTTAGATTTTCGAGCCAGTCGGGTAATTTTTCAAATAGAGAATTGTCAATGACTTTGCTTTTGTAATTATACCGGTAGCCATAGTGTTGTACGCGTCTTTTAAGACTGGTGTCCCATGGACTGGAATCAATGTGATCAAGTAAAAGATTCTCTTCGGAAACGGTTAGAAAATCATTTTTCAGGAGTAAGCCATTGATGTTTGTTTTGTTCAAATTCGCCACTTGAAATACTTTTTAAGAAATGTAAAAAATCGTTGTATACGGGTTTAAATCCCGAATCTAAATTGTTTGATACCCAAATTCTGTTCGCGTTTGCGTCTTCATTTGAATTGTATGCAAAAAAAAGCATTTCATCTCCGCTATCGGCATAATCGGCTAAAACATAGATGCCGTTCGAATCAAGAAGCGGATAGTCGGTAATGGCCATTCCTTCCCAATAGCCAAAGCCAAATACACTAATACTTCCGCCATCGTTAAAAGTTAGTATAGCGTCTCCAAATTGGCTTAAAAAGTAAAAATAGCCTTCATCAGTAATGAAGGTTGCCTGGTTTTGCAATTCTTTAGTGTCTTCAAGGTATTTGTTTTTTTTAAGTTTTGGATTGGCAGTTTCCAAATAGATGGCGGTGGTTAATGAAGCAACGACTTCGCTAATGGTGTCTTGTATGTTGATCATGCTTTATTTTTTATGCGATACTATAAAAAAAGACCGGATTTCCGGTCTTTTTTGTATTATGTTATTCCTGTTGTTTTAAACTACGGATTTGTTTTAGTTTTTCTTTCCAGGTTTTTAATTCTTCTTTATGACGATCAATGTTTTTGTTGATCTCTTTGATAAACGGATTGTCCGGCTTAGCATTGGAAATAAACTGAATGTTGTTTTCCAATTGGAAGATTTCGCCTTGTACTTCATCAATCTTACGCATGATAAAGATTTGCTCGTTTTCCAGTTTTCGGGAATCGTCACTGTCGGCAAGTTG
>NZ_JASLCE010000010.1 GCF_030146175.1 Flavobacterium sp.
CTCTTTTCCTTTGGTGGCAAACTGTATCATTATTCCGTTCCGGTACCCTATCTTGAAAACGAATATCTAAAAATTATCGGACTATTCCTGATTCATATCGCCTTGTTATGGGTGATGATCGCACAATATCAGATGCAAAATTCATGGAGAATCGGTATAGATGAAACACATAAAACCGAATTGCGTACCAACGGTATTTTCGGAATAAGCCGAAATCCTATCTTTTTAGGAATGATCATTAGTGTTTTGGGGCTTTTTATGATAGTTCCCAATGCCTTGACATTTTTCACAACATTGGCGACTTATTTTATTATTCAAGTACAGGTACGACTGGAAGAAGCCTTTCTGACAAAACAACATCCGGTAGATTATCCAAAATACACGCAAAAAGTAAAACGTTTTTTATAACCACTAACCTCAAGAAAATGAGAATTTTATTTTTAATTACCTTTATGATGCTTACTTCATTCACAGTCAATGCACAAGCGCAAAAAGCCGTTATCAAAACGACTATTACCTGTGATCACTGTAAAGAATGTGAAACCTGCGGACAATTGTTTGAAAAAAAACTAATCCGTCAGAAAGGGGTACAAATGGTAGCACTTAATGAAAAAGAAATGACCATTACCGTATTTTTTAACGCCAAAAAAACAGATCTTTCCGCTATACGAACTGCTATTAGTCAGCTGGGTTATGATGCCGACGATGTTAAAGCCGATCCAAAAGCTTATGAAGCCTTAGACGGTTGCTGCAAAGTATAAAAAACGGATGATCATTTATTCCTAATCCGAAAGTATTATGAAAAATGAAACACACAAACACGCTACCAACGGCGCAGATTGCTGTTCTGCTGATGCTAAAATAAACAATCAAAAAAAACAAACCCATGATCACGACCATGATCATGGGCACGATCACAATCACGACGAGGTTGCCGGGTGGAAAATGTTCCTACCGGCAATCCTGTCGTTCGTATTGCTAATGATCGCAATTGGAATAGACAACTATTTCCCTATCGCAATATTCACCGGGTGGGTTCGCGTTGGCTGGTACCTACTGGCCTATTTACCCGTGGGTTGGCCAGTATTAAAAGAAGCAATTCAAAACATGCGTAACGGAGCCTTTTTTACCGAATTTTTCCTGATGTCGATCGCAACACTGGGGGCTTTCTATATCGGGGAATATCCCGAAGGTGTGGCCGTAATGCTGTTTTATGCAATCGGTGAACTGTTCCAGACACTAGCCGTAACCCGTGCTAAATCGAATATTAAAGCCTTATTGGATCAAAGACCGGACACCGCAACGGTTATGGTCGATGGTAATCCGGTAACAAAAAAAGCAGCAACCATAACCATTGGTGAAATTATCCAACTAAAACCGGGCGAAAAAGTAGCCTTGGACGGTATTTTACTATCAGATTCGGCTACTTTTAATACAGCCGCCTTAACCGGCGAAAGTAAACCCGATACCAAACGCAAAGGTGACACGGTACTAGCCGGAATGATCAACCTCAACACTTCCGGTTTGGTCGAAGTAACAACTGCATATACCGACAGTAAATTGTCCAAAATTTTGGAGATGGTTCAGGAAGCAACAGCCAAAAAAGCCCCAACAGAATTGTTTATCCGTAAATTTGCGAATATCTACACCCCTATTGTAGTGTTTCTGGCTATCGGAATTTGCCTGTTACCGATGCTCTTTGTTTCCGATTATAATTTTAACGACTGGCTATACCGCGCACTCGTATTTCTGGTAGTTTCCTGTCCGTGTGCCTTGGTTATCTCTATTCCATTGGGCTATTTCGGCGGAATTGGTGCCGCCAGTAAAAATGGAATATTGTTTAAAGGCTCTACGTTTTTAGACACTATGGCTTCTATTCAGGCCGTAGTGATGGACAAAACCGGAACATTAACCAAAGGTGTTTTTAAGGTACAAGAGGTAGTTGCTTCGGGCTATACGGAACAAGAACTGGTACACTATACCGCTGCTTTGGAAACACATTCTACGCATCCGGTAGGAACGGCAATTATTGCGTATGCAAATGGTGGAGAAAAAGGTATTCCGGTAACCGAAGTGGAAGAAATTGCAGGACACGGACTAAAAGGTCGTATAAATGGTAAAACCATTCTGGCCGGAAATGTCAAATTGCTTCAAAAATTTAAGATTCCCTACGATACGGCTATTGAAAATACATCTTATACTATTATTACCGTTGCCATAGACGGACAATATGTCGGCTATTTTCTGATTTCGGATGAAATTAAGGAAGATGCGCCTCAGGCGATTGCTAATCTTCACCAACTGGGAATTCAAACCGTGATGCTATCGGGTGATAAACAAGCTGTTGTATCAGCTGTAGCCAACGAATTGCGTATTGATACGGCCTATGGCGATTTGTTACCGGAAGATAAAGTACGTCAGGTACAACAATTAAAAGATCGGAACCTAAAACTGGCTTTTGTGGGCGATGGTGTTAACGATGCTCCGGTAATTGCGTTGGCCGATGCCGGTATTGCTATGGGCGGACTGGGTAGCGATGCGACTATTGAAACGGCCGATATCGTCATTCAGAATGATCAACCATCGAAAATTCATACAGCAATTGCGATTGGTAAAAAAACCAAACAAATCGTATGGCAAAATATCGGTATGGCCTTTATTGTAAAAGCTGTCGTATTGATTCTTGGTGCCGGCGGACTCGCAACCATGTGGGAAGCCGTATTTGCCGATGTTGGTGTCGCACTTTTGGCGATCCTGAATGCCGTTCGGATACAAAAAATGAAGTTTTAACTTCTTAGAGTACACCTGACAGGTTTTGAAAACCTGTCAGGTGTTACTTTTTAGCAACAATCGTAAAATAGTATAACTCTTTCTCGAAATACTACAACAGTTGTATACATTCCGATCGATACCTTCGCATTTTAAATGAATTTATATGACACCCTTATCTCCTATTGAAACCGGTAAACAATTGCGAAAACCGGATGGCGAAAACGGAATTGCGATCGGTCGCGATATGAACCGTTCCAACCGTCTGATGTATACCGACCTTTTTACGTTACTCACCCTTAACGACCTCGACACCGTATTAGAAATCGGTTACGGAAACGGTATGCATTTTCCCGCTTATTTCGTGCCCGGAAAAGCCATTACTCTTTACGGAATGGACTATTCGGAAGTAATGCATCAGGAAGCTTTGCAAAATAACGCTTCGTTCGTTGCTGTAGGATCTCTAATCCCGGAATACGGTGATATTATAAACTGTTCCTATCCCGATAATAAATTTGATCATATTATAGCTTTAAACACGGTTTATTTTTGGGAACCATTGGAAAATTATCTGAACGTACTTTTCCGCATTTTAAAACCCGGTGGAAAATTATATATCGGTTATCGCCCGAAACACGTCCTACATCAGCTCGATTTTGTCCAGGAAGGCTTTGCGTTATACGATGCCGCTTTTTTAAATGATCAACTTGAAAAAGCCGGTTTTGAAATTGTACAGGAACACCAGCATAATTATTCCAAAATGACGGTTAACGGTCAGCCGCTTGAAAGTACCGATCTGGTAACCGTTTGTATAAAAAAAGAGGCTTAGAAAAGCCTCTTTTAATTATCCTCGGATCAGTTTTTTGTATTTGATACGGGTTGGTGTTAAATCGCCACCAAGACGTTTCTTTTTGTTTTCTTCATAATCGGAGAAACTTCCTTCGAAGAAATAGACCTGCGAATCACCTTCAAAAGCCAGGATATGCGTACAAATCCTGTCCAGGAACCAACGGTCGTGGGAAATTACTACCGCACATCCGGCGAAGTTTTCCAAACCTTCTTCCAACGCACGAAGCGTGTTGATATCCAAGTCGTTCGTAGGCTCATCCAGTAGCAATACGTTTCCTTCTTCTTTTAAAGTCATCGCCAAATGCAAACGGTTACGTTCTCCTCCGGAAAGCGTCGAAACCTTTTTGTTTTGATCACTTCCACCAAAGTTAAATCGTGACAAATACGCTCTTGAATTTACCTGACGACCGCCCATCATTACCAATTCCTGACCATCGCAAAAGTTTTCCCAGATGGATTTATTTGGATCGATATTCGAGTGTGACTGATCCACATAAGCGATTTTAGCCGTATCTCCGATAACAAATTCCCCATTATCCGGTGCTTCTTCTCCCATGATCATTCGGAAAATCGTTGATTTACCGGCACCATTCGGACCGATAATCCCTACGATTCCCGCTTGTGGCAAGGTAAAGTTTAGGTTTTCATATAATAGTTTGTCACCAAAAGCTTTCGAAACGTTTTTCGCTTCGATTACATTGGTTCCCAAACGCGGACCATTCGGGATGTAGATTTCCAGTTTCTCATCCAGTTCTTTTTGGTCTTCGTTTAATAATTTATCGTAGTTCTGTAAACGGGCTTTTTGTTTTGTCTGACGCCCTTTGGCTCCCTGACGTACCCAGTCTAACTCGCGCTCTAATGTTTTTCTACGTTTGGAAGCTACTTTTTCTTCCTGTTCCATACGTTTTGATTTCTGATCCAACCAAGACGAATAGTTTCCTTTCCACGGAATACCTTCACCGCGGTCTAACTCCAAAATCCATCCGGCTACGTTATCAAGGAAATAACGGTCGTGGGTTACGGCAATTACCGTTCCGGCATATTGTTGTAAGTGTTGCTCCAACCACAGTACGCTTTCCGCATCCAGGTGGTTGGTAGGCTCATCCAGTAACAATACATCCGGCTGTTGCAATAACAAACGACATAAAGCTACACGACGACGCTCTCCTCCGGACAATACTTTAATTGGGGTATCCGGTTCCGGCGTACGTAAGGCATCCATCGCGATTTCCAGTTTGGTATCCAGTTCCCACGCGCCTACCGCATCGATTTTGTCCTGAAGTTCGGCCTGACGGTCCATCAACTTCTGCATCTTGTCGGCATCTTCGTATACTTCCGGTAACCCGAACATATCGTTGATTTTGTTAAACTCGTCCAGAATCGCAACCGTTTCGGCTACTCCTTCGCGTACGATTTCAATAACAGTTTTGGTTTCGTCCAGTTGCGGTTCCTGCTCCAAATATCCAACCGTATAACCCGGTGCAAATACAACATCACCCTGGTAGTTTTTATCTACTCCGGCAATAATTTTTAATAAGGATGATTTACCAGAACCGTTTAATCCCAGGATACCAATTTTGGCTCCGTAGAAAAAGCTCAGGTAAATGTCTTTTAAAACCTGTTTGTTCGTGCTCGAGTAGGTTTTACTTACCCGGGACATCGAAAATATTACTTTCTTATCGTCTGACATATCAAAATGTGTTTAGTGTCTGTTCAGACAGCAAATATAAGTGAAATACGATAGAATAAAAATTACTGGGAGATTTATGGTTTTAACAACGAAAAACAAACAAAAGAAAATGATCAAAACGCTTTAAAAGCTTCAGGAATAATAACAGCTTATATACGCCAACAGAAAAAAAGATGACCAAATAGTCACCTTTTTTTAACGGATTACCGAAATACCGGCATCCACTTTTAGTTCTGTTCCATGAATATAGGAGGCTTCTTCTGAAGCGAGAAATAGTACCGCCTTGGCAATTTCCGAAGGTTCACCCTGTCGTTGAAACGGAATCGTCGGGATTAAGGCCGTAACAGCACTTTCAATCTGCTCGGCTGTGAGTCCTGTATTACTGTAAATATTGGTTTTAATATGACCGGGACTGATCCCGTTTACGCGAATCCCTTTGACGGTTAATTCGGCTGCAAAGGTTTTGATAAACGATTGTACCGCCGATTTTGCCGCGGAATACACCGAAAAATTAGCCATTCCTACTTCCGTCACAAAAGAAGTATTAAAAACAATACTACTTCCCGGTTGCAATAACGGCAAGAGTTGTTGTACGGTAAAAAAAGGCCCTTTTACCAGCATATCAAACAACTCGTCAAAATGAACCTCATCGGCCTGTTCGATAGTCGCAAACCGACCGTAACCGGCATTTAAAAAGACCAGATCAAGAGTATCAGTATAAGTATATACCTGTTGTTGCAATTGCATCAGATCCTGCATATTGCCCGCATTGGATATAATACCGTGGCAGTTCTGTCCTAATAATGCGACGGCTTTATTTACCGTTTCGGCACTACGCCCGGTAATGATCACCTGTCCGCCTTCGGCTATAAACTGACGCGCGGTGGCTAGTCCCATACCATTGGTTCCGCCGGTTATCAATGCAAATTTGTTTTGAAATCGCTGCATGGTTTTTATTTTTAATTACCCTGCAAAAATTGATAATCCGCCTCCTTTTTAAAACCCGAATCTTGCGGTTTATTAAAATACCTGTACCTCTACCGGAAAGGTCGACGAATAGCAGTTGACATAGGCATCATTAAAAAATACCCGTCCGTAGGCCACTAAAGCTACGTTTCCGGTATAAATAAGCGCTTTATTAATATAAATCCTGAAATTAAAACTCGTCGGTACGTTTAGATTATTGACGATCTCAAAATTGTTGGCACACGTATGTACTCCGTTAACAACATCATACGAAAAAATAAAATCATGCGGATTTCCTCCGGCTGAATTTAATACATCAACTGTAGCATAGTACTGGTTGTACGTTTGAGACTGCATTTTAAATGGAACCAATGTGAAGAAAAGTAAACACACGGTTTTTAGTAGTAATGGTTTCATAGTCTAATGGTTTTATGGTTACTATAATTTTATACGCAAAACGCCCCAATAATTGATTTTCTACGAGTACAGCACTGTCTTCGGTTCTGAATCATATCCTATGACCGTAATCCTATTTAGGGCAAAAATCAGTAAAACAAACCGTTACACTGAATTTAATCTCTAATATATCTCAAATAACGTAACCATAAAATCGCTACTAGTAGTGATTTTTAAGTTCTCAAATTGAGAATTTTATTTATATTTACATACTATTTTCCTGATTATGGAGTTGCTCAAATTCAATACGATGAAAAAGACCTGGCATCAGATTGCCCGGTATCACGACGGCAATACACCGCCTTCTTTTGAATTGGAAGTCTATAAAAAGTTATTAAACATCTTCCATATAGGCGATTTTTACTATTATATTGTAAACCTGCCCCATGTAGAAATTGAATTCGTTAGCGATACTGTAAAAAAGGTGTTGGGAATTGCTTGTACAGCTGATTTTAATGTCGATTATATTCTAACGAATATTCATCCGGACGATCAGAATCGTTTTATGAGGTACGAACAACAAGTCACTGCATTTTTTAATGCTTTACCACCGGGTAAGGTTTTAAAATACAAGGTGAGTTATGATTACCGTTTGCGATGTGCCGATGGTTCGTACAAATGGATACTGATGCAAACGATCACCATTCAAAGTGATGAAAAAGGATCGGTCATTCGCGTATTGGGAATACAAACGGATATTTCCCATATAAAAACCGATGCAATTCCTTCGGGACTTTCTTTTATCGGATTGGACGGAGAACCCTCCTATTTTAATGCTGTCGGCCAACAAATCAAACAACCGTTTTCCAACGCTCTTTTTACCAAACGGGAACGGCAGATTTTAGAATTGATCATCACTGGAAAAAATACTTGTGAAATTGCCGATTTACTCAACATTTCGATACATACGGTCAATACGCACCGCAAAAATATTATGGCAAAATCGGCTTGTAAAAGTCTGGTCGAGCTCGGTTCAAAAGCGATTCGTGAAGGCTGGATTTAACCCGGTATTTTTTCGACCAGTATTTCATTGCCAGACCGATCGTAATACGTACAGGTCTTTTTTTTCATATCCATAGTCCATTTTGCTATACCCGAACGGGCACAATCCGCACAAAAAGTCAGGTAGTCGGTTTGTCCCTGTTGATGTGCTTTTAACTCTTTTTTAAAGACGAGAAGATTAGTCTCCGGAGCAATTATAAGCGTTTCATACACCGGAGCCGCGCTTATTTGGTAATCATTGGTACCGTAATAAGTAGTGTGTCCATCGGAAACATAGGTTTCATAAAAAACCACACCCAAACCAATCAAGTCTTGAATATAATTCGGGAAATCGGCACCTGATTTTACTTTTGCATGTGCCGTTTTAATCTGTTCCAGTGTAAACATCATACTATTTTTAGATACTCAAATATACTATTTTCCGATAGTTTTGGCATCCTGTTCCTGTTTTAATTGTAAGGCGCGCTGCAGGAAACTTTGGGTCGCAATTTTATTTTCGGCTTCGGTAATCGCTGCCAACAAAGCATTCTGATTATCTGCGATTTCGTTTAAAGCGATACGAATAACCTCCCATACGGGTTTCATCTGTTCGATTAGCTCCATTCCTTTGGATGTTAAAAGTATACGACGTTTGCGTTCGTCATCTTTATCTTTTACGGAACGGATCAGTTTTTGTTTTTCGAGTTCTTTTAGCAAACTAATCGTAGACGGATGTGTATATCCAATCTCATTTGCGATTTCTACGACACTGAGCATTTCTTTATGGTACAAAGTATAAATCACAGGAAACCATTTCGGTTCAAATGCGATGCCATAGGCCTTATAAACCTGTGCTCCATCTTTACGGAGTTGTTCACTAAGGCGTTGTAACCTTGTCGAAATGGCTAATATTCCGGATTCATCAATTATATTCATGGCTATTTGTCAAGATTTAAATGGCAAAATACATTATCGGCACTCATTAACGGAAAAGCATCCGGTAAGTCCTTTTTTTCAATCCGTACAAAGTTATTCTTTTCGTAGAAACGCAGTGCGGCTTCCAAAATCGTAATCGTTCCCAGATACAGGTGTTGTATTCCGTTTTTACGACAATAGGCTATTAAAATATCGAGTAATTGTTGGGCGATACCGTATTCTTTTCCGCGAAATTCTTTTTTGACAAACATTTTCCGAATCGCTCCTTCCTGATCGGCATACTTGATCAAAGCAATAGTCCCTACGAGTTCGCCGTTGTGAAAAGCGCCCCAAAAAGCACCTCCGCCCTGATAATAAAAGGCTTCTATTTGTAGCAGATCCGGTTGATCTTCTATTGTAATCGGGACGTTAAACTCTTTTTGCTGAATACTTAAAATCAGGTCTATTGCCTCAGTCGAGTATTCATTTCCGATGGGTTGAATGCTAATTTTCATAGTTGTTTTATATTTACAAGACAAAACTACGTAGTTGAATACATAAATACAAAAACTTTAACACTTCAAAATATCACAAAACCTGACAGGTATTTGAGACCTGTCAGGTGTAAAACGTATAAGCTGATAAAATTTATCACGTTTTTTTAATCATCATTCTATGATCAAAACCCCATTGTACCAAGGCTTCAATAACCGGAATAACCGATTTTCCATAGTCTGTCAGCGCATAGGTTACGGTAATCGGACGCGTATCCTGAATCGTTCGGGTAACCAGTTCGTTTATTTCGAGTTCTTTTAATTCTTTGCTCAACATTTTAGCTGATATCCCTTGTATTCCGCGTTCCATCATTTTAAAATGAACCAACTTATCCTGTCGGTTTTTCAGGTAAATCAAAATCAACAATTTCCATTTTCCACCGAGGATTTCCAGGCTGTCCCGAATGGCAAAAAGCTCTTCGCTACAGCTGGTTTCGCGAATTATCCCCTGATCTTTTATTTGTGTCATAGTTTCTTCCGGGTAACTAGTTACGTAAAGTTAACTAGTAACAAATTTATAGTATTTCCGTTTTATTTTTACCAAAAAATCATTCTATGCAAACCATACCCCGACGCGTGGTTACCGGAATAAAAGACGGAAAATCCACGATTATTGAAGATCAAACGGTACAGAATGCCGTTGAACATTTTAAAGGACTTATTATTTCGGATATCTGGAATACGCAGGAAATGCCTGCCCATCTGGACAACGAAGCTCTTATTCCAAATACCGCGTTCCCACAAACACCAAAAAACGGAACCTATTTCCGTTATGTTACCATTCCGCCCGATAGTGCTCTGGGGCTTACCGTTCAACCGGGAGAACCGCATCCGCTGATGCATCAAACCGATACCTTGGATTATATTATTATTCTTTCCGGAGAATTGTATCTGATTATGGAAGAAGGCGAAACGGTATTAAAACCCGGTGATATCGTAATTCAGAAAGGAACGAATCATGCGTGGAGCAACCGTTCGGATCAGCCTTGTATTCAATTGGCGATCCTGATTGATGCGAAAACTGATTCATAATCATACCTGACCGGTTTTAGAAACCTGTCAGGTATCAACTAACTATTTTCGTTCCAATAATAACTGTCAGGATAAATCCGTTGTCCGAAGATGGCTGTGCCTACTCTAACGATGGTCGCGCCTTCTTCGATTGCCGTTTCCAGATCACCACTCATTCCCATCGAAAGTTCTTTCATTTCGACATTAGGAAGTTTTAGAGCCTTAATTTGTTCCTGCACTTGTTTGAGTATACGGAAACACTGTCGGACTTTTTCGGTTTCGGCACTAAACAATCCTATAGTCATTAATCCTTTTATTTGTAAGGTTTCGAATTGTGCTACTTCTTGTACCAAGTCTATTGCTTTGTCCGGAGAAACACCAAATTTGCTCTCTTCCATGGAAGTATTGACCTGAATCAGTACTTCCATTGTTTTCTTTTCAAACAACAAACGCTGGTGTAATTTTACCGCTAAATCCAAACGATCCAACGATTGAATACAGGAAATATCGTATTTTAAAATGTCTTTAATTTTATTGGTCTGTAAGTGTCCGATAAAATGGTTTGTATGCGGAATGGCTTTTAAATCCAGGTATTTTTCTTTGATTTCCTGTACTTTATTCTCCCCTATTACCGATTGGCCGGCTTCTAATGCCACTTTAATCCGATTGGCCGGTACTGTTTTTGTTGCCAATAACAAACGGATTTCGGCCGGATCCCGTTTGCTTTGAATCGCTGCTTTTTTTATCCGATCGATTATTTCTTCCAGATTGGTCAGGATTTGTTTTTCCATATTCTGATTTACATTACGTAGTATCTATTGAGGCCGGAAATGGATTCGAACCATTGTATAAGGTTTTGCGCACCTTCGCCTAACCACTCGGCTATCCGGCCTTTGTTTTATAAAAACGGCAAACCATTGTAATTTGCCGTTTTGAATTTTAGTGCCACCAATGGTAGTAATTATGCAGTCCATCGTATTCAAAACCACATCGTGGATAGAGTTTGTTTCCGATAGCATTGGTTTTTTCAGTTTCCAGCATCAACCCACAGGCACCGGTTTCGGCACACCATTGCTTACTGCGATCAATTAAAGCGACCGACAAGCCTTGTCCTCTATAATCCGGATGCACAAACAAATCGCTTAATAACCATTGTTTTTGCAATTTTGTGTAATGGAATAACTTATAAAGCTGTACAAATCCGACGGCTTTTTCGTTAACCACTGCCAGAAAAATATCCGATTCACTGTTTAAAAAACGTTCCTTTAGAAATGCTTTCCCTTTTTCGACATCCGATTCCTGTCGGTAAAAAACACGGTAAAGGTCAAATAAGGCAGCCGTTTCGTCCAGATCTTCCAGGCTCGCTTTTTTAATTTTGTAATTCATAGTTCTATAATTATTTTGATTTTACAGGACAAAAGTATTTCTAAATAGGACTACCTTTGTAATCCAGTTTAAACACACAAAGTAGTCCAGATGATTCCGTTCGAACATATTATCTCCATTGATAAAACGAGTAAAATCCCAGTCTACCGGCAAATTGCCATGGGTATCAGTACCGCTATCCGAAATGGTGCTTTAAAAGCGGGAATGCTGCTTCCGGGTAGTCGGGAACTGGCAAAAACCTTACAGGTACACCGCAAAACGGTTATCGCGGCTTACGACGAGTTACAGGCACAGGACTGGATTAATGTTGTTCCGCGAAAACAGGTTAGCGTTTCGGAACGAATTCCGTCACTCCGGCCACAATCCTGGGAAAACACCACTTCTCGGACCGGATATACCAATAATCTGGAGCTTCCGTTTCGTCACATCATTGAAAATACGGATCATTATTCGACCTCTAAAATCCCCGATATCACTATAGACGACGGACATCCCGATGTACGGTTATCGCCTATTGCCGCTTTACTAAAAACCTATCGTTCGAATACCGCCCGCAAATATGCCATTAAAACCGCCAATACCGGTACGGCGCAGGGAACTCCTAAACTTCGGGAAACATTGGTTTCGTATTTATCGGAAACCCGCGGTTTAAATTGTACTGCCGACAACATACTGATCACACACGGAGCACAGATGAGTATTTATCTGTCCGCTCAGTTGTTGTTAGATTCCAATGCGCTTATTATTGTGGGTCAGCCCAATTATCCCGTAGCCGATCAGGTTTTTCAGCAAACCGGAGCGCAACTGCTAAAAGTAAATGTTGATACCAACGGTATCGATACCGATGCCATCGAGTTGATTTGTCAGAAGGAAAAAATTAATGCCGTTTATGTGGTGCCACATCATCATTATCCGACAACAGTTACCCTTAGCGTAGAAAGACGCATAAAATTACTGGAACTATCCAAACAGTATTCTTTTGTGATTATTGAGGACGATTACGACTACGACTATCATTATACCTCATCCCCTTACCTTCCATTGGCAAGCAGCGGACATAACGGGAATGTAATTTATATCGGTTCTTTTTCAAAAATATTGGATCCATCGCTCCGAATGGGATTTATGATCGCTCCGCAAAATTTTATTGTTCAGTGTACCGCACTCCGAAAGTTAATTGATGTTGGCGGTGATGGTTATATGCAGAATGCACTGGCAACACTGATACAGGACGGAGAACTCAAACGACATCTTAAAAAAGCAAAAAAATGCTACCATCAACGCAGGGATTTTCTGGATGCTTTGTTACAGGAGCACCTTAGTCCGTATATTTCCTATACCTTACCATCCGGTGGTATGGCTATCTGGATCCGGTTACGCGAGGGTTATTCTTTATCCCGTTTACAAACAACCGATCATTTCCATATCGCAAGAATGGATGCTACACAAAATGCTTTCCGTTTTGGATTTGCCTCTTTAAACGAAACCGAATTAACCGAAGCGGTTTTATATTTAAAGTCAATATTGAATCACACCTGACAGGTTTTGGAAATCTGTCAGGGGTGAAACTGATGATCAAATTTTCAATATCCTCCACATATTGGTGGCTCTATTTTTTTTATTGTTCCGAATTTTTTCAGAAATTTTTCTCTGTTTTTCTTATCATATACATATCGATCAATAAATTTCTGATCCCATTCAGCGACAATACTTGAAAAATCGGTTCCGATGAAGCTTTCAATTTCTGACTTTGTTACATTAACTTCGTACAGTTCTCTTTTATAAGGTAATGTAATAGTTACACTATCTATAAAATTTAGCTTTTTCATTAACATAACACTTCCTTCTACAAGTGCTTTTTCAATTGCATTTCCCGTTTCCCAATACGCTGCCAAATCCGCTTCCGTTAATGTTGATTGAGGATTCAATTCTTTATACTCAATATAATTTTGAACATAAGTTATATGCGCCTTGCTTTTAGTTAATACTACTTCTTTTACAGATCCTCCTGCTCTCAATCTTGAAGCTTCTAGTTTTAAAGTTTCAAGATTTTCACCCTCCTTATATTCCGGCTTTTTTATTATTTCCTTTTCTACATTTTTTTCATTGTGATGATCACAACCTGTCAAAGTCATCATAACTATGATTTGAAATAACGCAATTTTTCTCATGGTATCTAATATGTTTTATGATAAATTATTTTTCACAAAACACACCAATAATTTTCTTATTTTCTTACGGATAACCATAATTAACACCTGACAGGTTTTGGAAACCTGTCAGGTGTTTTAAATAGATGATCAAATTTTTAATCCCTTCGGTGAATCTGGACAACGGGAACACGCTTCCGTTCTGTTAATTTCACTTTTTTTGTTGTAAGATATTTTTTATTTGAGTTAATTTGAGTAGTTCCGTTTTTCTGAAATAACACGTATTATATGCCCGAAACAACTTATAAATTAGACAATCCGGTTTATTACTCCTTAACCGAAATACACCAGCCATTTGCCCTTGAATTGGACGGTATTCACTATTATCATCCCGATTTTTGTCCATTTGGTGGTTTTATACAGCCATTATCGACCGAAAAAGGTGTCGCACACTATGCCCGGTTAACCGACAACTTTTTTATTGTGGGCGAAAGACCATCTTATGACGATACGATACAACTGGTAAATGAATTGGTTTGTGATCAGATGGTATTGTTGCAACCAATTTCTGTAGTTTCTGAGGATGAAATCATTACTTTGGATACAACGCATAAAGAAGCACTACTACAACTCGTAAATTTGGTACAACCCGGCTATTTTAAAACCAGAACACCTGAAATGGGAAACTATTATGGTATTTTTAAAGACGGTATTTTAGTAGCCGTTACCGGCGAACGCATGAAAATGGATCAGTATACCGAAATAAGTGCTGTGGTAACACATCCGGTGCATACCGGAAAAGGGTATGCTTCTCAACTGGTAGCATATGCTGCAGATCGTATTTTTCAGGAAAATAAAATACCGTATCTGCATGTCGCTTCATCCAATACCAGAGCGATTAACGTTTATCAGAAACTGGGTTTTACCACACGTCGCAAAATCAGTTTTTGGAATCTTACTTCTCAATAAATCAAATATGAAATTTCAATTACTACTATGCTCCTTATTCACCATTGTCGCTCAGGCGCAATCGGAAAATGATTATTATAAATTTTCGACCGATTTGTATCACAATCTCGAAAAAGACACCACCGCCTGGAAATACCAAATGAATGCCACCTATTTTTCGATAAGCGGTTACTATAAAAAAGCGTTGGAAATATGGGACAAAAACGGTTTTCGGAAACCCGCGCCATTAACAGCTTCTGATAGTCTGCTGTTTGCAAAATCCAAACCGTTAAATGCCCGGGATTATATTCTTAACCGTTCTAAAAACGAATCGCTCATTGTGATCAATGAAGCGCATACCAATGCCCGGCACCGGACATTTACGCAGTCTTTGTTAAAAGGATTGTATGATAACGGTTACCGTTACCTTGGATTGGAAGCGTTGCACGATACGCTTATCAACAAACGGGAATTCCCGATACTGGACAGTGGTTTTTATACCCGGGAACCGGAATTCGGAAACCTGCTATCCGAAGCCTTAAAAATCGGTTTTACGGTATTTGGGTACGAGGCATCCGATGGCAAAAACGGAAAAGAGCGCGAAATCGAACAGGCACAAAACATCAAACGATTCATCGACAGTCATCCCAAAGGAAAAGTACTGATTCACTGCGGACACGATCATGTTTTTGAAAACGAATATAAACCCTGGGAAAAAGCCATGACTGGTCGGTTAAAAGAATATATGGGAATCGATCCGTTTACGATTAATCAGGCACTTTTCCCGGAAAAAGGAAATCCAGAGCTCAACCATCCTTTTGTAAAAGGCATCCCCAAAAAAGAAACAGTCGTATTGCAACTGGAATCCGGAGCTATCTTTAATGGCTTATCCAATCCGAAACAAACCGATATTGTCGTACTACATCCCGAAACAAACTATCCGAACAACCGACCGGATTGGCTTCAAGACGGTAGCATTTTGTACACCGTTCCGAAGAAAAAGATCAAAAATACACCGGTATTGGTTACCGCCTATCGCGCTAAAGAATACGATCAGAAAGGTATCCCGGCCGATATTGTCGAAATTAACGGAAAAGAAATACCGCCGCTATATCTGAAACCGGGGACTTATGACATCATCCTTAAAGACAAAAACTATACAATCACCGAGCGCTATACGATTACTTTAAAATAAGTATTTTTAATACCCGGATAAACAGTATTTGTTATGAAACACCTTTTTTGGATAATCGGATTACTGCTAACAGGCTCTTTCGCTGTATTTTCACAACCTGCGATAGCTTCCGAAAGCGCTTATACCATCCAGGATAGCGTACAGATTCCGACCCGAAGTGGTGTTTCGATTTCGGCTATTATTGTCCGAAAAAAAACGAATACGGTACCATTACCGGCTGTTCTTTTTTATACGACCTATTATCAGAATGCCAATGATGCGACTTTCGGCAAAAAATCAGCCGATCGCGATTATGTCGGTATTGTAGCCTATGCACGGGGAATTAAAACCAATCTGAAGCAGTATGCGCCCTATGAACACGAAGGTACCGATGTTTACGATATCATCGACTGGATTAGTAAACAATCGTGGTGCGATGGAACTGTAGGAATGTACGGCGGCAGTTATACCGGGTATTCCCAATGGGCAACGGTTAAAAACTGTCATCCGGCTTTAAAAACCATCGTTCCGCAAGTGGCCGTTATGCCCGGTTATGATATGCCGATGGAAAACAATGTACAGCTGAATTCCGGTTTGTACTGGTCGCACGACAATATTTATAAAAAAGAACCGCTACCACGAAGTTTGCCGTTTGAATGGTTTGAAAAAGGTATCGCTTTTAAGGAAATGGATAGTCTGGCAGGCTATAAAAATCCGATATTTCAAAAATGGCTTACCCATCCGGATTATGATAATTACTGGCAATCGATGGTTCCCACACCCGAAGAATACGCCCGAATTGCCATTCCGATACTATCGACCACCGGTTATTACGACGGAGCGCAAATCGGAGCCCTTCAGTATTTTAAACTGCATCATAAATACAATAAAAATGCAAACCACTATTTTGTAATCGGTCCGTATGATCATTGGGGCGGACAACGCAAAGCCGCCAAAAAATTAATGGGCTACGACATCGATCCGGTTGCCGATGTCAGTATGATGGAACTCGCCTATCAATGGTTGGATTATATCCTGAAAGGAAAACCCAAACCGGAATTACTAAAAGACAAAATCAATTATCAGGTTATGGGTACCAATACGTGGCGACATGCACCATCGCTGGAAAAGATCAATACCGATACGCTTACCTTTTACCTGAATGGTAAAACACTGACTTCCGTTCGGCCGAAAATCCGAAAATCTGAAAAACAAATCCTCGATTTTAAGAATCGGGAACAACAAAACAATTATTATACTCCGGAGATCCTGTTTAAAAATCTGGATGTTAGTGGCGGATTGCTTTATACAACACCGGCTTTTGAGCAGAGCTTTACGATTAACGGCTCTTTTATCGGAAAATTATCGGCTACAATTTCCAAAAAAGATATGGATATTTCGGCTGCATTATATGAACTACTACCGGATGGAAATTATTTTTTCCTGACCCGTTATGTTGGTCGTGCCAGTTATGCTAAAAACCCTTCGAAACGACAGCTTTTACAACCCGGAAAAAAAGAGCTTATCCCATTTGAAAATACCCGGTTTGTCAGTAAAAAAATAAATGCCGGCAGCCGATTGGTACTTTTCCTAAATAGCAACAAACACCCGTTTGAGATAATCAATTACGGTTCCGGAAAAGCAGTTGCCTCCGAAACCCTGCACGATGCCGGCAAGCCATTGCAAATCGAATGGCACAACGATAGTTATATTCGGATTCCGGTTGCAAAAGAATAAACAAACACACCTGACCGGTTTTAAAAACCGGTCAGGTGTCTAACCCCAAAATCATCTATGATATCCAAACAAAATCCTGTCGTTTATTTCGAAATTCCCGTTACCGATCTGGATCGGGCGATACGGTTTTATACCGCTGTTTTCGGTTTTACTTTTGAAAAAACAATTATTGATCATAATGAAATGGCGCTTTTTCCCTTATCGGATGCGTTACCCGGCATTTCCGGAGCATTGGCAAAAGGAGAAATTTATAACCCAACGTTGGATGGTGTGGTGCTTTATTTTCATTCCGATGCGATCGAAAAGACACTTGAAAAAGCAATCGCCAATGGCGGAGCAGCATTATATCCGAAAACGTCTAATGGCGAATTGGGTTTTGTGGCCGAGTTTAAAGATTCGGAAGGGAATCGTATTGCCTTACACCAACCTGCAGATTAATTCCATCTGGAATTATTTTTATTCTGATCTTTTATCATCTTTTTACACCTGACAGGTTTTAAAAACCTGTCAGGTGTGGCTGAAGTATATAAAAAACAAAACCCGAAACGTATGTTTCGGGTTTTGTTGTATCGTGAAAAGAATATTATACTCTTCCCTTTAAAGCATTAAATACCCATGCAATGGCAAAAAATCCGATTCCTACCGCTCCAAATCCCCATCCGGCTACATCGGCATATCGGTAAACTGCCAGTCCGATTAATAATAATCCCATTAAAACCATTATCAGAGTGGCCCACCCTAAAATGGTATTTTTATTCATGCCCATATTCTTTAGTTTTTTTGAATGGCAAATATCGTAATAATATCATAGCTGTAAAAATATTAATCTAATTGAATATCTTAACCAGCATTTCTTTTAGCAAATCCTGTTGTGGTAAAGCATTGGCACCTACTCCTTTGCTTTTTACGTCGATGTCCCGCAAAACGGCTACAATCTGACTTACCTTTTTCATCGGGTAGTTTCGCAAAGCCACATCGTAATCCTTTAGAAAATACGGATTCACTTTTAAGACCTTAGCGGCATTACCCGGACTTTTGTCTTTTAATCCGTGGTATTGTAATAATTGGGAAAAGAAACCGAAAATAAGTCCGGTTGTCACGACCAATGGATTGTCTTTTGGGTTCTGAGCAAAATAATCCGCAATCTGATAGGCTTTTAACTGGTTCTTCTCGCCTATCGCTTTGCGCAACTCAAAGTTGTTATAATCTTTACTAAATCCAATGTTATCTTCAATGATCTTTGGACTAATCGTACTTCCTTTTGGTAGAATAATCGCGAGTTTATCGAGTTCGTTGGCAATCTTGCTTAAATCGGTTCCCAGAAATTCCACCAACATTGCAGCGGCTTTCGGCTCGATCTGATATCCTTTACCGGATAACACCCGTTTAAGCCAGTCACCGACCTGGTTTTCATACAGCTTTTTACTTTCGAAAACCACTCCGGCTTTTTCCAGTACTTTGGTCACTTTTTTACGTTTGTCCAGCGTTTTGTATTTATAACACACCACCAAAACCGTTGTAGGCTGTGGATTTTCGGCATAACTTTCCAGCTTGTCAATCGTTCGCGACAATTCCTGCGCTTCTTTCACAATCACCACCTGACGGTCGGCCATCATCGGATAGCGTTTTGCATTCGATACGATATCGTCTACCGTAACATCACGACCATATAAAACCATCTGGTTAAAGCCTTTTTCCTCTTCCGATAAAATATTATCCTCGATATAGTCGGCCAGTTTATCAATATAATAGGGTTCTTCTCCCATTAAAAAATAAATCGGTTTAATGTCGCCGGCTTTAATATCTTTTATAATCTTTAGTACTTCCTCCAAAACAGTTTCTTTAGCAATTACCCGGAAATCAAAAACTTCAATTTATATTTGCACTATGCAAAATCTGAATTTTCCGCCTTATTCCTTTCGGTTCAAAAATAGTGAAAATAAAGTGGCTATTTTTGATGCCATCCGGAAAAAATTTATCCAGTTAACTCCCGAAGAATGGGTGCGTCAACATGTGATTCAGTTTTTATTACAGGACAAAAAATACTCCGGATCCTATATCAATGTTGAGAAAGTCATCAAAATCAACGGACTGACAAAGCGCTATGATGCGGTGGTTTTTAAACCCGACGGAAAAATTTTCCTGCTGGTCGAATGCAAAGCACCCGAAGTTGCGATCACTCAACAGGTTTTCGATCAGATCGCCCGATATAACATGGTTTTGGAAGCCGATTATTTAATGGTCACCAATGGCTTAAATCATTATTTTTGCCGTATGGATTATGAAAAAAAGGAATACCAGTTCCTTAGAACGTTACCGGATTTTCCATCCGTATAATACCCCTGAAATTTTGAAAAAAATAGCGATTGTCATACTCAACTGGAATGGTGTAAAATTGTTGGAACAGTTTTTACCTTCTGTTGTCGAAAATTCTCCGGAAGCTACGGTATACGTAGCCGATAATGCCTCGACCGACGCGTCGGTTGCCTTTGTAAAAGAACATTTTCCTACGGTTTCCATTATTATAAACCGCGCCAATTTCGGATTTGCCGGCGGCTATAACGAAGCTTTACAATCGGTCGCGGAACCGATCTATGTATTGGTTAATTCCGATATTGAGGTGACGCCAAACTGGTTGCAACCGGTTATTGCTCTTTTTGATAACGAACCGGAAACGGCAATTGTGCAACCAAAAATTCTGGATTACAAACGCAAAACCCATTTTGAATATGCCGGTGCTGCCGGCGGTTATATCGACAAATATGGTTTTCCGTTTTGCCGCGGACGTATTTTCGAAACCGTGGAAGAAGATAAAGGACAATATAACGACATAAAGGAAATTTTCTGGGCATCGGGCGCCTGTATGTTTATCCGAAAAAATGTTTTCCACGAACTGAATGGTTTTGATTCCGATTTTTTTGCCCATCAGGAGGAAATTGACCTTTGCTGGCGTGCTTTTAACCAGGGTTATACCATTAAATACTGTGGCTTGTCGACCGTATATCACGTTGGTGGTGCTACCTTAAACACCGGAAATCCGCATAAAACATTCCTTAATTTTAGGAATTCGTTATGGATGATGGTAAAAAATTTGCCCAAAAAACAATTATTTCCTGTGATTTTCCAGCGGCTTTGTCTGGATGGAATTGCCGGTATCCACTTTTTTTTCCAGGGAAAACCCAAACATACCGGGGCTGTTATTCGTGCTCATTTTGCCCTTTATCGTTTCATTTCCAAGTTTTTAACAAAAAGAAGCCATCACCAAAAAGAAAATTATTTTCTTGTGAACTCCATTGTTTACAGGTATTTCATTAAAAATGGCAGGTTTTTTGATACTAAGATTTAACATTTGTTTATCGTTTTAAACTTTAACAAGCAGTAAAATCTTAGTAAATTCGTTATTCCTTATAAATTCAACATTGTATGAAAAAAGTCGTTATCGCCCTTTCGGTACTTGCAATTACACTAACATCCTGCGGATCGAAGAAAAAAATTGCAGCTCTAGAAGAAGAGAACAAAAAAATTCAGGACCTATTAAACACTTGTACGGTAAAACTGAATACGTGTTTAACTGAAAAAGACCATATGGCAAGTCAGATGGACTTTTTGAAGAAGAACAACTCCGATTTAATCAATAATATGGGTAATTTAACTACCCTTTCTTCAAAAGGTGCTGAAAATCTTGAAAAATCATTGGAAAGTCTTAAGGAAAAAGACCTTAAAATTACCCGTTTACAAGATGCTCTTACGAAAAAAGACAGTGTAACTCTTGCTTTGGTTACCAGTTTAAAAAGTTCGGTTGGTATCAACGATCCGGATATTCAGGTAAATGTAGAAAAAGGTGTGGTTTTTATTTCCATTGCTGACAAACTACTTTTCAAAAGTGGAAGTTATGTTGTGAGCGACCGTGCTAAAGAAGTATTGGCTAAAGTAGCTAAAGTAGTAAACAGCAAACCGGACTTCGAATGTATGGTAGAAGGTCACACGGATAATGTGCCGATTAAAAATGCCGTATTGGTTGACAACTGGGATCTTTCTGCAAAAAGAGCAACTTCAATCGTTCGTGTTTTACAGGATGATTTGGGTGTAAATCCAAAACAATTAATCGCAGCAGGAAGAAGTTTCTATGTTCCGTTGGCCGACAATGATACGCCGGAGAACAGAGCTAAAAACAGAAGAACCCGTATCGTGGTTTTACCTAAAATTGATCAGTTCTACGATATGATCGAAAAAGAAATGAAAAATATGACCGGTAAAAACTAAACCGTTATATATACTACAAATGAAAAAGCAGGTCCAAAAGACCTGCTTTTTATGTATTCCTAATTTTTTTTTTAATAACCAATTAAATATTTAATTAAGAATGACACCTCTTCTATATTGTTATATTTTTAGTCATTTTGTTACGCTAAGTTATTGATATATTATCGTATAACCAAAGTTTTTCCGATAAATCAATAAAGTACTACAGAATATCCGGGTCGCCTTTTCCTTCCCGAACCACTACCGGTTCGAACCCGGAAAGATCGATAACCGTCGAAGCGTGATTGTCGCCATAACCGCCATCGATAACCATATCGACCAGATTTTGCCATTTTTCAAAAATCAATTCCGGATCGGTTGTATATTCAATTACCTCATCATCGTCATGTATGGAAGTGGAAACAATCGGATTTCCCAACTGTCTTACAATTTCCAATGCGATAGTATTATCCGGTACACGAATCCCGACCGTATTTTTCTTTTTAAATTCTTTTGGAAGGTTATTGTTTCCCGGAAGAATAAACGTATACGGTCCCGGTAAAGCTCTTTTCAAAATTTTAAAAGTCGCCGTATCGATTTGTCGTACATAATCCGATAAATTACTCAAATCACAGCATACAAACGAAAAATTTGCTTTTTCGAGTTTTACGCCTTTGATTTTTGCGATTTTTTCCAACGCTCTCGAATTGGTGATATCGCAACCCAAACCATAAACGGTATCCGTCGGATAAATAACCAGTCCGCCCTCTTTTAGGCATTTAACCACTTTTGCAATGGCTGCCGGATTGGGGTTTTCAGGGTAAATTTTAATGAATTCTGCCATGATTTTATATTTTAAAGGTTTCTATCTTCTTAGCCAATTACCTGTAGTTTCGCAAAACGCAACAGTAATTTTTTAATACCGCCTACTTCAAATTTGATTTCGGCTTTTTTATCGGCTCCGGCTCCTTCCAGATTCAGGATTTGCCCTTTTCCGAAACGCTCGTGCATCACAATATTCCCTACACTCAATCCATTGTCGTACGGACTTGGCCCAGCTGCTGCCGGAATACCACCCGAAACCGGTTTTAATTTACGGATATTACGATCCATTTTAGGCTCTTCGTTGTCGGTAATATACTTTGGCGGTGTTCCGGCAACCGGTTTGCTCAATCGCAATTTCGATTTGTCCACATCACCAAAAATATCGGCATTAATAGTCGGCTTATAACGGTAATTCGTTTCTACCGGTGTTAAATATTCCAGATATTGTCCATCGATTTCCTCGATAAAACGCGACGGCTCACTATCGACCAGTTTTCCCCAACGGTAGCGCGACTGCGCATACGTCAGATAAGCCTGATGCTCGGCTCGTGTTAAGGCCACATAGAACAAACGACGCTCCTCTTCCAGTTCGCTTCGCGTATTCATACTCATCGCACTTGGAAACAGATCTTCTTCCATTCCGACAATAAATACGGTTGGAAACTCCAGTCCTTTTGCCAGGTGAATGGTCATTAAAGCCACACGATCGTCATCGCCGGTATCGTTATCCAAATCGGTCGCCAAAGCCACATCTTCCATAAACTCCGATAAAGCACCACGCGCGCCATCCACTTCCTTTTGCCCTTCGATAAAGTCTTTGATACCGCCCATCAACACCTCGATATTCTCGATACGAGCGATACCTTCCGGTGTGGCGTCTTTTTTCAATTCCTGAATCAATCCGGTTTTTTTGGATACGTGATCCGTCAGATACAACGCATCCTGTGTCTCATTAATCACCTGAAAACTTTTGATCATGGTCACAAAATCCTGTAACTTGTTTTTTGTGGTGGAATTTAATTTCAGATCAATTTTATCGATATGTTCCATGATTTCAAAAATGGAACGTCTGTAATGATTCGCAGCAATCGTTAGTTTTTCTACGGTCGTACCGCCAATTCCCCTTGCCGGATAGTTGATCACACGTATCAATGCCTCTTCATCTTTCGGATTGATTACCAGTCGCAAGTAGGACAATACGTCTTTGATTTCTTTACGTTGGTAAAACGATAGTCCGCCATAAATACGATACGGAATGTCTTTTTTACGCAACGCATCCTCCATTGCACGCGACTGCGCATTGGTACGGTATAGAATCGCAAACTGATTGTTGTTCATCTGGTGTTGCATTTTCTGTTCGAAAATGGTACTGGCCACAAAACGTCCTTCTTCACCATCGGTAAGACTACGGTGAATTTTGATTTTAGGTCCGAATTCGTTGGCCGTCCAAACGACTTTATCCAGTTTGGTTTTATTTTTATCGATAATGGTATTCGCCGCTTCCACGATGTTTCGCGTTGAACGGTAATTTTGTTCCAAACGATAGGTGTTTACGCCTTCGTAATCTTTCTGGAAATTCAGGATATTGTTGATATTCGCGCCACGGAATGCGTAAATACTCTGCGCATCGTCACCTACCACGCAAATATTCTGAAAACGGTCGGATAGCGCCCGAACAATAAGATACTGGGAATGGTTCGTATCCTGATACTCATCCACCAGAATATAGCGAAAACGATCCTGGTATTTCATTAAAACATCCGGGAAACGGGTTAGCAATTCATTGGTTTTCAATAACAAATCATCGAAATCCATTGCACCCGATTTAAAACAGCGCTCTACATAATTCTGATAAATTTCACCCAAACGCGGCTTTTTACTCATCGCATCGGCTTCCTGTAATTCCGGGTTATTGAAATAGGCTTTTACCGTAATCAGGCTATTTTTATAGGAGGAAATACGCCCCAAAACCTGTTTGGGTTTGTACACATCCTTATCCAATTGCATTTCTTTGATAATCTGCCCGATTAATCGTACGCTATCCTGGGAATCATAAATCGTAAAATTCGACGGATAGCCCAGTTTATCGGCTTCATTTCGCAATATTTTAGCAAAAACCGAGTGAAAGGTTCCCATCCACAGGTTTTTGGCTTCACTGTTACCTACAATACTCGCAATACGGGTTTTCATCTCTCTGGCGGCTTTGTTGGTAAAGGTTAACGACAAGATATTAAACGCATCCACGCCCTGATGCATCAGATAAGCAATACGAATGGTCAGTACCCTTGTTTTTCCGGAACCGGCTCCGGCAATCACTATCATTGGCCCGTCTTTTTGTAATACAGGCGCCCGCTGGGCTTCATTTAACTGGTCAATATAATTTTGCATGGTCATGATATCAAACCTCAAAAATACTACTCATTATGCTTTATTACAATTAAAATCAGCAGAGTTTTTTATTTTGTTAGTTTATTTCTTTATTCGTTTATTTGTAGCACTTTGAACCGATTTTAAATTCATTAATCAATTATCCCGATTCAATCATGGATACTACCAAAATAGTAGAATTACTGGCCTATACCGTTCCGGCTATCATTACCGGTGGAGTGGCTTATTACTTTTTTAACCTACATACAAAAAATGAAGAAGGGCGCCGTCGTTTCCTGTTGCATAAAGAAGCACAAAAAAGTGCGCTTCCGATACGTTTACAGGCTTTTGAGCGTATGACGTTGTTTCTGGAGCGTATTAGTCCGGCCAAATTACTGGTTCGTATCGCCCCGCATTCCTCGGATAAAAACGATTATGAAAATTTACTGATCCAACATATCGAACAGGAATTCGAACATAACCTGACACAACAGATTTATATTTCGGAAGAAAGCTGGAATATTATCCTTACGGCTAAAAACACGACAATTCAGATAATCAGAAAGGCATCAATGGGTGCCGAAAATGCAAATAAACTACGCGAGATCATTTTAAGTGATATGATGGAAAAACAATCGCCTAGTTCGGTAGCACTTTCCTATCTGAAAAACGAAGTAAGCGACTTATTTTAAAGATTTTTTTAATCAAAACATAAAAAAGACTTTTCAAATCAATGAAAAGTCTTTTTAATTTAAATAACAAACAAAACAATTAATTATCGCGAATTACATGGATGACTCCTGTAATCGTATGTGTGACACTTGGATTATTATTATCCTGATAGGTTCCGCTAAAAGTCATATCAATATACTGCCCTACTGCTCCAAAAGCATTCAGATTAAATACCATTGTATTGGGCAATTGTGACGAAATGTAGCCAACAGCTCCACCTTCAATTGTAAAGCTGGAAGTTGTATAGGTTCCCGGAACATTGGTGTTACCCCAGAAGTAAATCCCGGCTCCGGTAGCACTTTGTGCGCTAATGCTAAGTCCGTTTGGCGTATATCCGGCGTTAAAGCTTGTAAGATGGTAGGTTGTCGGGTTGTTGTCGATCTGATAGGTTATAAATTCCGTGATAGAATTACAGGCCACCAGATTCCCAATATTCGTTGTCGGCGTGGCAAACGTATAGTTCACATCACCCGTTACCTGTAAATTATCATAATCGGCTCCTTCTAAAGTAAACGTTGCATTCGGACCACCACAAACCAGTGTATTAAAGCTAAAACTTCCGTTAGTAACAGTTGTCACCTGTGTTGTATATCCGGTATGCAAAATTACATAACCATTGGTTACCGGAGCATTGCTACAGGTTACCAGATTTCCCTGTACCGTTGTTGATGTAACCGAAGGATTGGTTACCGTAATCGTTGGTAAAGTTGTATTTGCTGTTAGCGGACCTATGGTATTGCTATAAATCGTATTGCCACAATTATCCAAAACCACCAGCGTCAGATTTTCGTTGGATGGAACCAATCCGCAAACCTGACCGTTGGCATTGGTAGTTCCCATAACCGGATAGGTATTTCCGCTTCGGATGATTCCCACCTGAATATTAGCCAACGCATTGCCATTGGCATCTTCCAGATTTACACACATCGATACAACCGGAAACTGCGCATCGCAATTCCACCATGAAAAATGAGATACGTTGCCTACGTAGGTATTCCCCTGACGGGTGGCACTACCTTCCCGAATCCAATACCCTTTGTCGTTGTCAAAATGCCATAACGGGATTTCGCTTGGCGCACTTCCCAACTGACTGTTATCAATTTTCATCACCACCTGAGCCGTATGTCCGGAAGCAATCTGTAGTTTTTGTCCGCCTGATCCGCGTAGTTCAACATTAAGCATCCCTAAAGTTTCCAGTGCTTTGGCATTTCCGTTTTCATCCTGAGCGAATAAAGCACCCGGCATTAGACTACTTAACTTACTGTCGGATGGCAATAAATGATACATTGCCACCGCAACACTACCGCTATAGGCCGCGCCGTTTTCGTCCTGAAAAGCGCCATCAAAAACAACTTTGGTTCCGGATAATAAAGTGACTTCGCTACTCACACCCGAATTGATCACCTGAGTTGGTTGTAATGGCAACAACATAATACGAACGTTATTATCGCCGGATGTCGGTACCATCGTACGGGAACCGTCGATATAACCTGCTTTTTTAGCTGTGATATAGGCAAATCGCTCGTAAACCGTCGCATTTTTAATGATAAAAACACCATTGGAATCGGTTTGTCCTGTTGTAGTTCCTATTTTGATAGTCGCATTCGAAACGGGATTTCCGTTCGTATCCACCACCTGTCCGATAAAATCTCTTGAAACCTGATTTCCGAAACTGGATGACATAGTACCGCCTCCGGTATTGCTTCCTCCTCCTTCTACGGTACTTTCGGATTCACATCCCGCCAAAAACAGCAGAGATGTGATGAGTACTAAAAAAAGTTTGATTTTATTCATATGTTTTGGTTTTGTGTTGTTCGTATTCTTTAGATACAACACAAACCTTTTAGTTGCGTATCAAATGTTATTATTTTTACAATAATTTAATAAAATAGAAACATATTCATCAACACAAAAACAAACAAAAAGAATAATATAAAATACAAACACTAAAAAACTACTCTTTCAGTAATATTTCCAATTGTGTTTTTTCATTTTCCGGTAAAGTCGGCAAAAGTTCCTGAAAATACTCCCGATGTTTTTCGTTTTTCAATAAGGCACGAATCGAATCCTTTGAGAACTTAACAAACTGCCATTTGTGGTGTAAGGTTCCGTTTACCAGATAACGCAGGGTATTCATATCACTTTTGTTCAGATACAACAGATTCACCAAAGCATTTAACCTTACATTACTTTCATACTGAGGCGAAGCATAATGTAGCAGTTCTTCATAGTATTTTAATTTTTCGGCATTCTGATAGTCCGGTGTCGCCAAAGCCAATGTCAGCCAACTGATTCGCAGGTTTTTATCGTTAAATCCCTGCCAGTCTTTTGTTTGATCCAATAACGGAAAGCGCTGGTTTGGAAATTGGGCCCAAAGTGCTTTTAACGCGATTTCCTGTGTGATATACGACCGATCTTCCAATAAGGTTTCGTATTGCGGTTTAAACGATTCCGGAATACTGCGCAACGATTTACTTATCGCCTGTCTGACTTTTAAATCGGTCGATTGCATCGCTAATTCCAGTAAAGGTTTATTCTGTTCGAATGGCGTATTTTCCAATTGGTAGATAATTTCTTCCTTAACCGGATAGAAAACATCCGATTTTAAAAGTGTTTCGAACTGCTTTTGTTTGTCGACTAATAATTTGTCCTGTAATTCAACAACACCGAGATAGGTTTTAACAAACGGATTTTGTTTTACGATAGCCAAAGCTTCTTCGGTTGGAAATGCCGGATTTTCGAGCCATAAGGTTTTAAAAGCCGCCGTATCATAGTCGACAACATTTCGAACCTCAGCCAGAAATGCATCGGTGTCGACATTTTTAAACGCATATTTTCGCAGGTAGTTTTGTACCGCCAGACGAAATTTATCTTCCCCTATTTGTGTACGCAGATAATGTAAAGCCCAGGCTCCTTTTTGATAGAAAGTCAGTGAGCTTGCTTTTTCATGGAGTATCGGCTTGGTATCGGTTTTGGAAGCCCGAATGAGGTTTTCGGCCGATTCGTACAGTTCCCAGTTAAAATGATCCTCTCCAAAAAGTTGTTTTTCGGCCAGCAAGGCATAATACGTTGCAAAGCCTTCCTGTAGCCAATGGTGTTTTCCGGATTGCGCCGTAACCAGATCGCCAAACCATTGGTGTGCCAGTTCGTGAGCATTTACGTTGGTATACGTCCGATCGTTAAATCCGATGGCATCGACCACAAAATCCTGTGAAAAGATGGTCGCCGTAGTATTTTCCATTCCGAGATATAAAAAGTCGAATACCGGAACTTGTCGGTAGACCTTCCAGGGATAGGCTACTCCGATTTCCCGTTCGAAAAAATCAAAAATTTCTTTCGAATAACGATACGTCGATTCAAATTTTGCCGCATCCGCTTTGCGAAGGTATAATTCCAAAGGTGTACCCGATGCGGTCGTTACGGTCTTTTTATCAAATTTTCCGATAGCCAGCATCGCCAAGTAGGAACTCATCGGTTTTTCCATAGCATACTGCCAGGTGGTCAGATTGTCTTTCGTGACTTTGTGTTTTAAAACACCGTTGGAAAGGACTTCAAATGCATTATCAAAGGTTATGGAAAACGAAAAAATCACCTTTTCATTCACATCGTCAAAACTGGGTAACCAATGACTGGTATATTTCCCCTGTCCTTGTGTCCATATCTGAAAATCTTCGTCTTTTCCGATAAAATAAAGCGTTTGCCGCGGTTGGGCTTCATAATGTAGTTTCAGTGTATTAGATCCTTTTTTATACCCTTGGAACAATTGTATTTTTTTACCGGTATTTTTAAACTTTACTGGTTTGTTGTTGATCGTCACACCGGAAATATCCATCCGTTGCGCATCGATACTAATCGTATCCATAGCACTATTCACCTGAAAGGTATACGTTACATCACCTGCGATTTTACGGGTTTCAGTGGTAAATGAAACCGCTGCATCGAGTGTGATAAAATCAACTTTTTCGCTTTGTTGCGCGTTTGAAAAGGTATATATAAAACAGCAGAGAAATGTGAGTCGCTTCATATTTAGGATATAATGGAAAGCTCAAAGTTACAAAGTTTAGCACAACATTAAAGCGGCTTTTTTGTAAGTTTACACCTTAAATTTTCTATTTTGAAGGCAAAAACGGTTTTTAACTGGAGTAGCGGAAAAGACTCTGCTCTGGCGTTATATGAATTAATACAGAAGGATCAATTTGAAATCGCGTGTTTATTAACGAGCGTTAGTAAACAATACGATCGTATTTCGATGCACGGCGTACGAAGTAGTTTACTAGAACAACAAGCCGAAAGCATCGGTTTACCATTGGTCAAAATGGAAATTCCCGAAATGCCTTCAATGGAAATCTATGAAACCCTAATGCGGGAAACCCTAACCGACTTACAGGCAAAAGGTATTACGCATGCTGCTTTTGGTGATATTTTCCTCGAAGACCTACGGGAATACCGGGAAAAGAAACTGGCCGAAATGGACCTAAAAGCCATTTTCCCGTTATGGAAGCGCGACACCAAAACTTTAATTCACGAGTTTATTGATTTGGGATTTAAAACCATCGTTACCTGCGTCGATGCCCGATTGCTGGACAAAAGTTTTGCCGGCCGTATTATCGACGCCGATTTTATCCGGGAGCTCCCTGAAAATGTAGATCCGTGTGGTGAAAATGGCGAATTTCATACATTTACCTTTGACGGGCCGCTTTTTAAAAACCCGATTGCTTTTACAAAAGGTGACATTGTGCTCCGTAAATACGAAGCTCCGAAAAACGATGACGATTGTTATACCACACCACGCGAAACCGAGTATGGATTCTGGTATTGCGACCTTATTCCGACAGCTGCCAAATCAGGTAAAATCACCTAAAAGATTCGGACCGTATTTTGTATTTTTGGGATATGCAGAACACCTCTACGCTTCAAATAACAACAGCACTTACCAAAGTACTCGACTTTCTACGGGAAATCGGAATACCGGTTTTTGAAAAAACACTAACGGACACTTTTTTACCCGGTTTAGCTCTGGGACCTAACTGTATTTACGTAGATTTTGATCAACTATTATATCCCGGCGATTTACTGCATGAAGCCGGTCATCTTGCTGTAACCACACCGGACGAACGCAAACTTGCCGGTACGGATGCTCAAAGTGCCGACTGGCCTTCGGGTGGTGAAGAAATCGGTGCGATTTTATGGTCGTATGCCGCGGCGGTTCACCTGAATTTACCGCTTGATTTTGTTTTTCACAATAACGGCTATAAAAACGGTTCGGAAATGCTGATTTCAAATTTCGAAAAAGGAAATTATATCGGATTACCCTTTTTGGAATGGGCAGGTTTATGTCTGAGTGAAACGCATGCCGAGCAAGAAGGCAAAAAACCTTTCCCTTTTATGTTACACTGGTTAAGACAATAGACTATGGAACTCGTTCGCGCTATAAAATTCCCAATTGCATTTGATATCGACCGTTTACAAGCCGATGTTCAAAAAGTACTTTCTCTGGAATGGACCGATCATTACAACCGTAAGGATTATAACGGCAAATGGACTTCGATCGCCCTGATGTCGGAAGACGGCAAACACGATTCCATTTTCGCCTTAAACCAAAACGGATTAAAAGACACGGCTATTTTACAACAATGTCCCTATTTTAAAATCCTACTTGACGACTTTCCGTTTGAAAAAACAGCCGTTCGTTTGCTTAATCTCACCGCCGGAACCGAAATCAAACCGCATCGTGATTATTGTCTGGGCTATGAAGACGGTTGTTTCCGCTTGCATATTCCCATTATTACCAATCCGGATGTAGTGTTTTTATTGGACGATAAACGTTTGATTATGAATGAAGGCGAATGTTGGTATATCAATGCTAATTTTACGCATTCGGTTGTGAATAATGGCACTCAGGATCGTATTCATCTGGTTATCGACGGATTACAGAACGAATGGACCAACGAACTTTTCTATAAAGAAGCAGATCCGGAGCAATTCCGAAAACCATTGCCCGAAATGAGTGAGGCCGAAAAACAACGTATCTCCGAAGAATTGAATCGTATGAATCCGGTGCTCACTGCTACCATTCTTCAAAACATGGAAAACAACAAGTCTTGATCCAATCCGAAATGTATAAAAACAAAGAAGGTAGGCTTAACCAAACCTACCCTCTCCTGTCTATAAACACAATTTATTTATGGAACTCTAAACTATGCCTACACTATGACATTTATAAAAAGTTATGATATTCCTATTCTGCTAAATTTTTTAGATACAATTACCGGTTTTTCCAATACCGGCAGGTGTTCCTGTTTTCCGTGAACAATAAAATCAAATCGGGCTTTTGCCAATGATTCTTCTGTAAAACCATGTAAACCGTAATCGGCTTTGATTTCTTTTAAAACGACATCCGATGACACCGAATGACCATAACTCCTATTGCTAACGGTTTCTGTTCCCAGGTAATATTTTTTTCCGTTAATCGTCGCAAATGCCGACACTATATATATTCCATCCATACTTTTTTGCTTTTGAGTTATTATTTTATTTAGGGTTCTTATTTTTAGTTACTCAACCGGAACCGTTACGGTATCGACCCTCTTGGAATCGACAAGACAGTTCGCTAATGATCCTAAAACCAACAATAGTATTCCTGCAATAACAGGCCATTGCGCTACAGGTAAAAACATCCTTCCTGTCAATATAAATAAGGTTCCAATCAGGCTGAGTAAAAAGGGAAAGTATATTTTTTTTTGTCGTACGTTTTTTAACAACGCCCACAAATGGAGCATTAAAAAAAGTAGGAGTGCCGGGAAAAACCACACCATTGGCGATAATTTTGCCATTCCGAAGCTTCCCAGCATACTCATATATACGGTCCAGCACATTCCGGTTTTAGGATAAAATAATGCCAGAAAACCAAGTAGTTCCACTACGCTACCTGTATTTTTCTTTTTCCCCGGAACGCTGTCCCAATCCGTTACGAATTGATATATTCGCTTAGCCATCCTGAGTCACATTTTGATTATTACTGTCTTAAACTAATCTTAAGATTTTGCAACCAATAGGTGTCAACAGGCGGTAAATGCTGAAAATCATCATCAGCATCCTGTACATCCGGAAAATGATCAAGAGAATTATCTGGTGTTGATCCGTTATTTCCGGAACGTTTGCTATGCAATACATTCAGCGCCAGTAAAGATGCTTCGGTAGAAGTATCTTTAATCAGGTTCTGAATCGCTGTCGGATTCGAATCTTTAACCAATTGTCGGCTTTGTTTTTCCTTTACTACAACTGTCGCTGTCGCGGGTGTTTCCCGACAGAAGCTAATTAAAAGGAATGCAATTAGTACTACGGCAATTTGGGGAATCTTCATTTCTACTATCTTTTTTGGTTACAGTTTAGTCGTCAAAAAATACTTAACCTATTAGCTAACAGTATGATCTTGCTACAGCATTTTATGGGATAAAACTATAAAGTCATACTATATTTTTTATACGTGTTTTTACCTGTTTTTCCGCAATTGCCATTTTTCAGACGACTTTCTCCCTGTTATACGCGATAAAAAATCGATTCTGATCCTGTATTTTCATCCGGGGTGTTTTTTAATTTCCCAATTAAAATCTATCTTCGTAAAGTGATTTTTTACTAATCGTGATTCCTGAATGAACAACCTTCTCGAAACTCCTATAGAATACCTCAAAGGCGTTGGTCCGCAACGTGGGGAGTTATTACGTAAAGAGTTAAACATTCACCGTTATGCCGATCTGCTTAACCTCTTCCCGAACCGTTATATCGACCGTACGCGCTATTATAAAATCAATGAATTACAAAACAGTAATTCGGAAGTGCAAATTATAGGTCGTGTGATCCATATTAAAACCGTAGAACAAAAACGCGGAAAACGGCTTGTGGCTACTTTTGTAGACGATACCGGCGAAATGGAACTGGTTTGGTTTCAGGGTCAGAAATGGATTCGTGAAAGTCTGAAGTTAAATAGCGTTTATGTTATTTTTGGAAAAGTAACCTCTTTTAACGGTCTGTTTAATATGGCGCATCCGGAAATGGAATTACTCGCCGATCACGAAAAGAGTTTGCGCTCGGCCATGCAATCCGTTTATCCGTCAACCGAAAAACTAACGCAAAAAGGGATTACCAATAAAACGGTAAACCGCCTGATGCAGCAATTGTTTATCGAAACTCAGGCCTTATTTAAAGAACCGTTGCCGGCGAATCTGATCGACGAATTAAAGCTAATTCCGAAAAATGTCGCTTTGTTCAATATCCATTTTCCGAAAAGTCAGGAGCTGTTGGCAAAAGCACAATTCCGATTAAAATTTGAAGAGTTGTTTTTTATTCAATTACAACTCATCACCAAAAACCTCATCCGGAAACACAAAATTAAAGGCCATCCGTTTGATAGCGTTGGTGCTTATTTTACAACTTTTTACAACCATTACCTTCCGTTTGAGCTGACAAATGCTCAGAAAAAGGTTTTAAAAGAAATTCGCAACGATCTGGGAAGCAACGCCCAAATGAACCGTCTTTTACAAGGTGATGTAGGATCCGGTAAAACCATCGTCGCACTAATGACGATGCTTTTGGCTTTGGATAACGGTTTTCAAGCCTGTTTAATGGCGCCTACGGAAATCTTAGCCAATCAGCATTTTTTAGGAATCCGCGAACTGGCTAAAGACCTCAATCTGAATATTAAAATTCTAACCGGTTCCACCAAAACAGCCGATCGGAAGATCATTCATGAAGAACTGGAAAACGGGAGTCTGCATATCATCATCGGAACCCATGCGTTGTTGGAAGACAAAGTAAAATTCCACAATCTCGGACTCGCTATTATTGACGAGCAACATCGTTTTGGTGTCGAGCAACGTTCTAAATTATGGAAAAAAAATGCCATTCCGCCGCATGTATTGGTGATGACCGCTACGCCTATCCCGCGGACGCTAGCCATGAGTCTTTATGGCGATCTGGACATCTCGGTTATCGACGAACTTCCTCCGGGACGGAAACCCATACAAACCGTACACCGTTACGATAGTAACCGACTAAAGGTTTGGAAATTTCTTAAAGATGAAATCGCCAAAGGCCGGCAGATTTATATCGTATATCCTTTGATTCAGGAAAGTGAAAAAATGGATTACAAAGACCTGATGGACGGTTATGAAGGGATTTCACGAGACTTTCCGCTACCGCAATACAGCGTGAGCATCGTACACGGCCAAATGAAACCAGCCGAAAAAGATGCCGAAATGGAACGCTTTGCTTCCGGAAAAACCAACATTATGGTCGCCACAACGGTTATTGAAGTGGGTGTAAACGTTCCGAATGCCAGTGTAATGATCATTGAAAGTGCCGAACGTTTTGGTCTTTCCCAACTACACCAGCTCCGCGGTCGTGTGGGACGAGGTGCCGAACAGAGTTATTGTATTCTGATGACCAGTCATAAACTGAGCAATGATTCAAAAATACGAATCGAAACCATGTGTCGTACCAACGACGGTTTTGAAATTTCAGAAGTCGACTTAAAGCTTCGCGGACCGGGCGATATTATGGGAACCCAACAAAGTGGCGTACTCAATTTACAGATTGCCGATCTGGTAAAAGACCGGGATATTTTACAATTGGCCCGTCATGAAGCCATCCGACTTTTAAAAGACGATCCGTCGATGAACAAGCCGGAGCATCAGGTTTTAAAGCAGGTTTTTATTGAATTATCCAAAAAAAGAAACATTTGGAATCACATCAGTTAGCCTTATTTAAAACTTTATATAAAGTAAATTAAAACAGTGTATTACAAACAAATAAACATATGGTAGCCTACAATCCTAAAGACTGGATTACATTTATTTTCCGTTTTCATAAAGCGGACACCTTTCGCCAGTTAATCCCCATGATGATCACCATTGGACTTTATTCCGCAGGTGTCGGTTACCTCGAAATGGAATACTGGAAACTCACAGAGAGCAGTCATGTCAAGAACGTCACCATAATGCATAATATGTTGGGCTTTGTAATTTCCTTATTACTGGCCTATCGTACCAATACTGCCTACGATCGTTGGTGGGAAGGACGAAAATTATGGGGCGGATTGGTCAACAATAGTCGGAATTTGTCTATAAAGTTGGCTGCGATGTTAAAAGACGAACGCGACCGCAACTACTTTCGTACAATGATACCGGGTTATGCCTCTATTTTAAACCGCCATTTAAAGAATGCCGATACTGGTAAACAACTAGCCGATGATTTCGACCTCAGCCTCGATCACAACAAACACAAACCGAATCAGGTAGCCCGTATGCTTTTTAATAAAATCAACGAGTTGTACGATTCCAAAAAGATCACCGGTGACCAGTTAATCATCCTAAACAGCGAAATCCAATCGTTTACCGAAATCTGCGGTGCCTGCGAACGGATCAAAAACACGCCTATTCCCTATTCGTACAGTGCTTTTATCAAAAAGTTTATCTTTTTCTACGTGATGACACTTCCGTTTGGCTATGTATTTAGCCTTGGTTATTATGTTGTTCCGGTGGTGGTTTTTATTTTTTACGTATTGGCCAGTCTGGAATTGATTGCCGAAGAAATTGAAGATCCGTTTGGGGATGATGCCAACGATTTACCTACGGCCAAAATCGCCAGCAATATTAAAATCCACGTGGAAGAAATTCTATAAAAGAACGTTAATTTCGACAACTATTTTTTCGTGTCGGGATATTTTTCAGTACATTTAATAGCTTGTTTTATCAGGCAAACGGAATGTTTATTTTGAAAAGAATCCCGATGAGTTTGTCCAGATCCTTATTACCAACACCGCGTTTGACTCAGGAAAAGTCACTTAAGACTTTAGTTGAGAATAGAACCATTTACTCCTTAAACAACTGCGAGTTAAATATTTTCGAAACCTATAAAACAACCGAGATGGTTCCGTTAAAGTTTAACGACCTGGTGGTTACCAGTATGCTGCGCGGTAAAAAAGTAATGCATCTGTTTGACGAACCCGGATTTGTATACCTGCCGGGCGAAACCGTGGTGGTTCCCTCCAATGTGGAAATGAAAATTGATTTCCCCGAAGCGTCTCCAAACAACCCGACACAATGTCTGGCATTGGCTATTGATCAGGCAAAAATTAACGAGACGTTGCAGTTCCTAAACGAACGCTATCCCAAAGACGGTGATTTCTGGAAACTGGATCACGAAAATTATTTCTTTTATAATAATATCGAACTGGCCACGACTATTAGCAAATTGATCAAAGAATGCATGAGTACTTCGATAACCAAAGATGCCCTGGCCGATCTGACGTTACAGGAACTACTCATTCGTATTATTCAGACACAAACAGCAAAAGCGATCGACACCAACACTTTTCTAAACAACAACAGTCCTATTGTTCCTGTAGTGGAATACATCCGAAAAAACCTTCAGGGTAATATCAACTTAAAAGATTTAAGCGATAAAGCCTGTATGAGTACGACTTCTTTTTATCGCTTTTTTAAACGCGAACTAGGCATGAGTCCGATCGAGTTTATTCTGACCGAAAAGATCAAACAGGCCAAACAACTATTAAAAAACCCATCATTACAAATCAATGAAGTTTGCTTCCAATCCGGGTTCGAAGATTGCAATTACTTTATCCGATTGTTTAAAAAATACGAAGGAATCACTCCAAAACAATACCAATTGCTTTATATCAGCTAACTATTCGTCCTCTTTATAACGCAACGGTTCCAGATTAGCTCGTTCGTCGTCCGTAAACAATCGGGAATGAATAATAAAACGCTTACCATACGGGATTTCCAAGGAAAAACTCGCGCCTCGTCCTACGACCACATCCAGCGTTAAATGCGTATGCTGCCAGTATTCAAACTGGTCTTTACTCATCCAAAACGGACATCCGGCGACTTCGCCAAGACAAACATCGCTATAGCCCAGTTTAAATTCTCCTTCCGGAAAACACATTGGTTGTGATCCGTCGCAACAGCCACCACTCTGATGAAACATCAGGTCTCCGTTACGGGATTTTAACTCGTCTATCAAAGCTATTGCCGCTTCCGTTATATCTACTCGTGCTACCATTTTATTATTTTTAAAAACCCGACAGAATTACTCCTGCCGGGTCATTGGGGGAAACCTAATGGGGATTTGTTTTTGAAAAAATATTAAAAGAATCCTAGTTTATTTTTGTCATATGAAATCAACATGTTTTTAGTCTGACGGTAATGTTCCAGCATCATTTTATGGTTTTCTCTTCCGAATCCGGATTTTTTATATCCGCCAAACGGCGCATGTGCCGGATACGCATGATAGTTATTTACCCAAACCCTTCCGGCCTGAATTGCTCTCGGAACCTGATACAACTCGTGCGCATCACGTGTCCAAACACCAGCACCCAATCCGTATAACGTATCGTTTGCAATAGCAATCGCTTCTTCCGTATCTTTAAATGTCGTCACACAAACTACCGGACCAAAAATTTCTTCCTGGAAGATTCGCATTTTATTGGTTCCTTTAAAAACGGTTGGTTCGATATAATAACCTCCGGAAAGCTCGCCATCCAACTGATTAATATTACCACCAACCAACACTTCTGCACCTTCTTCTTTTCCGATTTTTAGGTACGATTGGATTTTTTCATACTGATCATTCGAGGCTTGCGCTCCCATCATCACGGTTTTATCCAATGGATGACCGATTTTAATCGCTTTTACTCTTTCAACTACTTTCGCCATAAAACGATCATAGATATCTTCGTGCACTAACATACGTGACGGACACGTACAAATTTCACCCTGATTTAATGCAAACATCACCGCACCTTCAACCGCTTTATCGAAAAAGGCATCATCAGCATCGGCTACGGATTTAAAGAAAATATTCGGTGATTTCCCACCTAACTCCATCGTGGATGGAATGATGTTTTCTGCCGCATACTGCATGATCAATCGACCTGTCGTCGTTTCTCCGGTAAAAGACACCTTAGCAATACGTGGCGAAGTAGCCAATGGTTTTCCGGCCTCAATTCCGAATCCGTTTACAATATTGATCACTCCCGGTGGTACGACGTCTTTAATCAGATCCATCAACACCAAAATCGAAACCGGGGTTTGCTCCGCTGCTTTAACAACGGTACAGTTTCCCGCCGCAATAGCCGGTGCGATTTTCCAGGTGGCCATTAACAATGGGAAATTCCACGGAATGATTTGCCCAACAACTCCTATTGGTTCGTGCAGACAAATACTTACGGTATTTTCATCATGTTCGGATATCGTTCCTTCTTCCGCACGGATTACACCGGCAAAATAGCGAAAGTGATCAATACAAAGAGGCAAATCGGCCGCCAGGGTTTCGCGAACCGCCTTACCGTTATCTATTGTTTCTACGGTAGCCAGATATTCCAGATTGGCTTCCATAACATCGGCGATTTTATTTAACACCAGACTTCTATAGGCTGGCGATGCTTTTCCCCAGGTTTTAAAAGCTTCGTGGGCTGCATCAAGTGCCAGATCGATATCTTCTTTGGTCGATCGGGCCGCTTTAGCAAATACTTTTCCGTCAATCGGGGATACATTGTCGAAGTATTCACCTTTTACCGGAGGAACAAATTTACCTCCGATGAAATTATCATATTTTTCTTTAAATTGTGGTCTTTGAATTACATTGCTCATAAAATTGTTTTTTGTATTTATTCAAATTTACGGGCTCTGCAAACAGTAAAATAGCATTATTCTTTCAATCAATAGCATATTTTTTTCAGTTGTATTTTTTTTATTTTAATTTTTTAAACATTCCCTTGTAAATCCTGCTATTTCACAAACAATCCTCAATCTAAAAAAGATGTAATCCGGTTTAAAAAAGCGCAACTTTTCTTTATTCTACGCCCGACAATACTTATATTTGCATCCTTAAATTTTACTGCAATGCGTATATCATACAATTGGTTAAAACAATTCATAAAATTAGATTGGAATTCTGAAGACACTGCTGCTTTACTAACCGACCTAGGTCTGGAAGTGGAAGGCGTGGATAAGTATGAAAGTTTAAAAGGAGGACTTGAAGGTGTTGTTGTGGGTCATGTACTGACTTGCATTCCGCATCCAAATGCCGACCGATTACGGGTAACTACCGTTGATCTGGGTGAAGGTACTCCGGTACAGATTGTATGTGGTGCGCCGAATGTTGCTGCCGGACAAAAAGTTGCCGTAGCGACCATCGGAACCAAATTATACGACAAAGAAGGTGTCGCTTTCGAAATTAAAAAAGGAAAAATTCGCGGTGAGGAAAGTCACGGTATGATTTGTGCCGAGGATGAATTAGGTTTAGGCGAAGGCCACGACGGAATCATGATCCTTGCTGAGGAGTTAAAACCGGGTACACCGGCTTCTAAAGTTTTTAATATTGAAACGGATGAAGTTTTCGAAATCGGATTAACACCAAACCGTGCCGATGCTATGAGTCATTTGGGTGTTGCCCGTGACCTTAGAGCCGGGTTGATTCAGAAAAACATCACTCATACGGAATTGATCACACCTTCTGTGAGTAAATTTAAAGTTGAAAAACGTACCTTAAAAATCGACATTAAAGTCGAAGACAATAAACTCGCACCGCGTTATTGCGGGGTAACCATTTCCGGTATCACGGTAAAACCGTCACCGTCTTGGTTACAAAACCGTTTAAAAGCAATCGGATTAACTCCGAAAAACAATATCGTTGACGTTACCAATTATGTATTACACGAATTGGGTCAGCCGTTACATGCTTTTGACGCAGCGAAGATCAAAGGCGGTAAAGTAACCGTAAAAACGGTTGCAGCCGGTACTAAATTCGTTACACTTGACGACGTGGAACGTACATTACACGAAGAAGATTTAATGATTTGTGATGATAACGGTCCAATGTGTATTGCCGGTGTATTTGGCGGTAAGAATTCCGGTGTAAGTGAAAATACAACAGCTATTTTCCTGGAAAGTGCCTATTTTAATCCGATATCGGTACGTAAAACGGCGAAACGTCATACGTTAAGCACAGACGCGTCGTTCCGTTTTGAAAGAGGTATCGATCCTACGATTACGGAATACGCCTTAAAACGTGCTGCTTTATTGATTCAGGAAGTTGCCGGTGGTGAAATCACTTCCGATGTCATTGACCTGTATCCGAAAAAGATCGAAGATTTTTCAGTGTTGTTAAACTTTAACAACGTAACCAAAATCATCGGACAGGAATTATCCAAGGAGACTATCAAAAAAATCCTGGTTTCACTTGACATCAAAGTAAACAGCGTATCGGATGCCGGTTTGGGATTGACGATTCCTGCCTACCGTGTGGATGTACAACGTGAGATTGATGTAATTGAGGAAATCCTACGGGTTTACGGTTACAACAACATCAATTTTACACCAAAATTAAACGCTTCAATTTCGAATTCGTCCCGTACGGAAGATTATAAAGTTCAGAATATTATTGCCAACCAATTGGTTTCGCAAGGTTTTAATGAAATGATGGCCAATTCACTAACGTCTCCGGAATATGTGAAATTGTCTGAAAAATTAAAAGAAGAATTTAATGTATTAATGTTGAATCCTTTGAGTAATGACTTGTCGGCAATGCGCCAGTCGTTACTTTTCAGCGGATTGGAAGCGATTTCGTTTAACATCAACAGAAAACGAAGCGACCTTAAATTGTTTGAATTCGGAAAAAGTTATCATAAGTTACCGTCCGGTTATGAAGAAAACAAACACTTAACCCTGTTTGTTACCGGAAACCGATTAATGGAAAGCTGGATCACCCCGCAACAACCTTCGGATTTCTTCTTATTTAAAGGCTATATAACCGGTATTCTTTCCCGTTTAGGAATTGAGAAAACCACAACACAACCTTTGGATAATGATATTTTTGCAGAAGGCACCGCGCTATCGGTTGGAAAAGATATTATCGTGGAATTGGGTACCATTAAAAAATCGATTTTAAAGCATTTCGACATCAAACAGGAGGTTTTATTTGCCGATTTTAACTGGAGCGCTATTTTAAAATTACTTTCCACTAAAATCAAATTTGTGGAAATCCCGAAATATCCGGAAGTACGTCGTGATTTAGCGTTATTATTAGATCAGTCCGTTGCTTTTGATCAAATCCTGACAATTGCCAAGCAGACTGAAAAATCGCTTTTAAAAGACGTTAATTTATTTGACGTATACGAAGGGAATAACTTACCGGAAGGTAAAAAATCGTACGCCGTGAGCTTTACGATTCAGGATAACTCCAAAACCTTAACCGATGTTCAGATCGATAAGATTATGCAAAAATTGCAAGCCAATTTCGAAAAGGAATTGGGTGCTACTTTGCGATAAGAACTACCAATACAATGAAAGTCCCGATTTATTCGGGACTTTTTATTTATAGCTTGGTATTTATTTTAGAATTCTGTCCAAATCACTGTAACTGGCGCTATTTAAACCGATATAAGGATTGGTGAGTAATAGTCTTTCTTTTAAATTCTGAGGTAATCCGTTTAACGATTTGTCATCGTCAATAATAAGAACTTCTTCCGGACTATACTTACATTTATTCATCCAATTCACAATCTCGGTTTTTCTTGAAAATCTTTCTTCCTGCGGAATATCTAAAATAGAAATCGTATCGGCATATATCTTTCTTCTTTTAAAGATTTCTATCCATTCTAAAACGGGAAAACGAAAGCGATGCGACGTCGATAAAATCAATTCTACTTTATTTACTTTACCGATAATCTCATTTAATATCGCAACCGCTATTGTATTGAATTGATAAAAACCATCCTGTGCCATATCCACTTTTCTTTGCGGATTCGCATGTACCATTACCCCGTCGATGTCTAGAAAAATTTTCATTTTAATATTCTATATTATTTTTTCAAAATCGGAAAGAAAATCATCATCACAATACTTCCTGTTATACGGACAATTGTAATCCCAATCTTCTTTTGTATCGATTTTTATATCTTTAAATGACCGCCTTATATCTGAAAAAGAACAACCGGATTTGATAGTATCTATTCCAATACCGGCTAATTTATAAGCAATATAACGGTGATTTCCATCGGTTATCAACGCTCCGTTGTTCACTTTAATCGATCCAAACCGATATCCTACCAAAACCCTTCGGTAGATACGCTTAATTATAGCAAAGCATACGACCTGATGTGTTGTAACATATTCATGACATGAATTCTGTATAAACGCTTTTACTGCAAAAATATCAAGTTCTTCATTTTTCTGACAATTCATACTCCTCTTTTGGCGAAAACTTATTTTATGGGCACAGATACACTAATTTACAAATAAATTATTGAAGTCAAGTCCATTACCTACTAAACAATCACCACCAAAACAAGACATTTCAATCCCAATTCAGCTATTTTTATTTCCAATCCAAAATAAGAAAGTCCCGAATAAATCGGGACTTTCAATTTCTGGAGGATGCTTTTATATATAAAAGCGAATCAGGGCAACATTAATTTGCAACAGAAATTATTATGATTTCGGTAATAAAACCGCATCTACAACATGGATAACTCCATTCGATTGATTTACATCGGCAATAGTTACTTTCGCACTTTTACCATTTTCATCGGTTATATACAGATCTTTTCCTTTCATCCAGGCAGTTAAGCTTCCGCCGCTAACAGTTTTAAGTGTGGCTTTTCCTTTTCCGGCTTTAATCGCTTTATCAATATCAACTGCATTCATTTTTCCCGCCACTACGTGATACGTTAGAATGGTTTGCAGCTGTTTTTTATTTTCAGGTTTTAAAAGTGTTTCCACGGTTCCTTTCGGTAATTTGGCAAAAGCCGCATTGGTGGGAGCAAATACCGTAAAAGGGCCTTTTGATTCTAATGTTTCCACTAATCCGGCCGCTTTTACAGCCGCTACCAAAGTGGTATGATCTTTTGAGTTTACTGCATTTTCGATGATATTTTTAGAAGGATACATCGGAGCACCTCCTACGGTTACGGTTTTTTCTTTTTGTGCAAAAGATGCTGTTCCGAAGAATAATGCGCAAGCCACAAAAGCTACGGATAAAATTTTTGAAGTTTTCATAAATGATTTTTTTAATTGTTTATATTCTCATTTACGGAACTTTTATAACTATGGTTTTAAAAAAGATAAAAAAAACTTAAACTACTTTTTTTTCAAATGCAGTAAAACAAAAAAAGTCCCGATTACTCGGGACTTTTAAAAGTATTATTTAGATAAGGGATTACTCTCCTTTTTCCATTTTAGCTTTTAATTCAGCTAATGCATCGATATCTCCTAATGTTGTTTTTTCAGCATTATTAGTTGATGTCATAGTCGCTTCAGCAGTTTTCACATTTTTCTCTTCTTCTTCACGGAAGATAGCAGTGTGAGAGGCTACTACTCTTTTGAATTCTTTGTTGAATTCAATTACTTTGAAATCAGCTACATCACCTTTTTTCAATTTCTTTCCGTCTTCTTTTTCTAAGTGACGTGTAGGAATGAAAGCAACGATATCATCACCGAATTCTACAGTAGCTCCTTTGTCAACGATTTCAGAGATTGTTCCGTTGTGGATTGTTCCAACAGCGAAAGCATCCTCATACTGATCCCAAGGATTAGCAGTTGTTTGTTTGTGACCTAAAGATAATTTACGTCCTTCAACATCCAATTCTAATACTACTACATCTAATTTATCACCTACGTTAACAAATTCAGATGGGTGTTTGATTTTCTTAGTCCAAGAAAGGTCAGAGATATATACTAATCCGTCGATTCCTTCTTCTAACTCTACGAAAATACCGAAGTTAGTGAAGTTTCTAACGATTCCTGTGTGTTTAGAACCTACAGGGTATTTAGAAGTAATATCAGTCCAAGGATCTTGCGATAATTGTTTGATACCTAAAGACATTTTTCTGTCTTCTCTGTCTAATGTAAGGATTACAGCTTCTACCTCATCTCCAACTTTTACGAAGTCCTGAGCCGAACGTAAGTGTGTAGACCAAGACATTTCAGAAACGTGGATTAAACCTTCAACACCTTCTGCAACTTCGATAAATGCACCGTAATCAGCGATTACAACTACTTTACCTTTTACTTTATCTCCAACTTGTAAGTTTGGATTTAAAGCGTCCCATGGGTGTGCGTTTAATTGTTTTAAACCTAATTGAATTCTTGTTTTCTCATCATCGAAATCAAGGATTACAACGTTTAATTTCTGGTCTAATTCCAATACTTCACTTGGGTGGTTGATACGGCTCCAAGATAAGTCAGTGATGTGGATTAATCCATCTACACCTCCTAAGTCAATGAATACACCGTAAGAAGTGATGTTTTTCACAACTCCTTCTAACACCTGTCCTTTTTCTAACTGACCGATAATTT
>NZ_JASLCE010000043.1 GCF_030146175.1 Flavobacterium sp.
GCGGTAGAGCGTTGTTAGCGCAATATTGAGTAATCGTGCTGTTTCGGTTTTGTTTCCGTTGGTATGATTCAGCACTTTTTGGATGTGTATTTTTTCGGCTGCAGCCAATGAAAAAGCAGATAGGATCGTAGTAGTGTCATTTCCGGTTTCATTTTGCAATTGCTGTAATTCCAACGGCAAACTACTAGGGGTTAGCGCTGTTTCGGTTTCCAGAATCACACTTCGCTCGATGATGTTTTTTAATTCACGTATATTACCGGGCCAGGTATGCCGTTTTAAAAGTTGCAGACAATCGTCGGAAATGGTTTTGATTTTTTTATTGGTTCGGATGCTAAAAAACTGAAGAAAGTTTAGAGCCAGTTGATCAATATCGGAAGGGCGGTCTTTTAAAGCCGGAAGCGGAATCTGAAACACGGATAATCGGTAATATAAATCCTGTCGGAAGTGACCGTTTTCGATTTCTTTGAGCAGGTTTCGATTGGTGGCGGCAATGATACGTACGTTTACTTGGGTTACTTTACTTTCGCCCACTTTAATAAACTCCCCGTTTTCGAGTACGCGTAAAAGCTTGGCCTGTAAATCCAAAGGCATTTCGCCGATTTCATCAAGGAAAATCGTACCGTTATGGGCTTCTTCAAATAGTCCTTTTTTGTCTTTATTGGCTCCGGTAAAAGCACCGGCGATATGACCAAACATTTCACTTTCCAACAAGTCATGACTAAAAGCCGAACAGTTAATTGCGACAAAATTTTTATTTTTTCGTTCTCCGGATTGATGAATCGCCTGTGCGAAAACTTCTTTTCCGGTGCCGGTTTCACCGGTTAGCAACACGGTTGTATCGGTTACAGCGACTTTTTTGGCCAGTTCGATCGCTTGCAGTAACGTTTTTGAATTTCCAATGATGCCGTCAAACGAAAATTTAGTTTCCAGTCGGGCTTCCAGTTGAGCAACCCGTTTGGTTAGTGCGCTTTTTTCGATTGCCCGGTGCAACAACGGAATGATCTTATTGTTATCGTCACCTTTTACGATATAATCGAAGGCTCCGTTTTTAATCGCCTGTACGCCATCGGGAATATTCCCGTAAGCGGTAAGCAGAATCACCTCGACATTTGGATATTTTTCCTTGATTGTTTGAGTGAGTTCCACACCATTGCCATCGGGAAGCTTTACGTCGCATAGAACAACATCAATTGGATTTTGCTCCAGTTTTTTTAAACCGGATTTACAATCGCCAGCCTGGAAGACTTCAAAATTTTCCAAACCGATAATGCGCGCCATCAAGGAACGCAGTTTTTCTTCATCGTCTATGATCAGTATTTTTTTCAAGGGAAAAGGCTTAAATGCAAAGCAAAGTTATTAAATAAGCCAATACGGTAAGAAAAGTAGGCTCTATTAGCGCAATAAAAAAATTAAGACTAATGGGTGATCTTATGTTCCCGGTCTAACCAACATAGGTAGAAAACGGATTTATTTCTAAAACCGTGTACTCTTTTTTTTGCATCGACTCTTAATTCGAACAACGTTATATCCTGTGATAGCTTATTTTTGAATTCGGGATTTGGATATTTTTTTACGGGTATGATCGTGTAAGCGATTCCGTTTTTTTGAATTTTTCTGGCAGTAGCATATACTTGTGTCCAGGTATATTGATGCACTTTTTTATAGAAATTCCAAAAATCATTCATGTCTTGTTTGGACCAGTCTGAAAAACACTGATAGCCATTTTGCAGGTGTAAAAAAGAAATGATTAGTTTTAAATCATCACCATTTTCATTCGTTCCGATCAAGTGTGTCGCCGTTTTGTTGATATAGGTTGTTTCCGTATTTGTTTTTACAGCGTCTTTATTGATATAGGAACTTTTATGCTGTTTTGGCATTGTTTAAATCCGAATAAAAACGTTCCATAGTTTGGTGTGTGATTATGGCATTGGAGCGTTCCCATTCATTAAGATTGGCTCGGGCATCGATCCATGGTTTTTCGGAATGGGTTAGGGCTTCTAAATACGTAGCAGAATGTTCATTATAAATTTCAAAAACTTCATTTAAAAGTTTTTCTGTTTCTACATTGTCAAATACGATCTTTTCCAAATTAATACCGGAAGGATCTATCCGATCATTTCTCAGGATATATGAAAAACGGGAATATTGACTAGGAACAACCGGCCCGTGCGCCCATGCCTGAATTTCTTCTTTAAATAAAGGCGTTTTAAAGATTGCTAAATGCCATGCCTGACAATAATAAAGGAGTTTTTGTAATTTCAGAGGAGAAATAGTATCACCGGCATTGGTGTTCACTTTTGAGATAATCCAGTCTGCAATTTGTTTACTCGTTTTCATATTATAAAGGTACAATTTTTCAATTTACATTGACCAGACTAAATTGCAGCGTCTTATTTTGTCTTTCGTTTGACTTTTTTAATACTAAAAAAACCTGTCCAATCTCAAAGATCGGACAGGTTTATAAATCCGGTTTTTAGCGGATTAGAATTTATTTTCCACTTCTGCTGCCTGAAGCATCAGATAGTGTAAGTCGGTATTTTTTACAAATGGTTTTAGTAAATCGCTACCCGGACCAAACATGGCCAGCTCTACATAATCGGCGGAGTGATCCATACTGATCCAGCCCACAGAGTTTGTTTTTTGCTGCATTTCGGAAAACGCTTTATACGGTAACTTTTTGTAGTTGTACAAGCCGTCTTCCTTATGTAAGCCGTCGTAATAGCTTAAAACGGTTTTGGCATCCTCATCGGTTATCGTCTTACCGTTGGCATGTTCGATAATGTCGTGAACCTGTTTTACCGTCGATTGCGGACTAATGGAGTTTAGAATCCACTCGTTGGTTTGGGTATAGTTCTGAATGCTGTCGAAGTTCGCATTGGCGTATTTACCATAAATCACACCCGGATTTGCATTTCCGTGATCGGTTGTGATGATCACTAAGGTTTCCTTATCTTTTTCGGCAAAATCGATGGCCACTTTTACAGCTTCATCAAATGCCACCTGATCGTAAATCAACGCACCGATATCGTTGGCATGTGCCGCCCAATCCACTTTTCCGCCTTCAATCTGCAGTACAAAACCATTTTTATGATTCTTCATGCGATCGATCGCTTTTTGTGCCATTTCGGCTAAAGTCGGGATATTTTCGGTTAATTCTTTGCTGCTTTTACGGTCGATGCTATACGGTAAGGCATCATCATAAAACACACCCAAAATCGGTTTATTGGTATCGGCGGCCAGCATTTCGTTACGGCTACGCGCTACCTGATATCCTTTGGCTTTATAAGCCGCATACATATCTTTTTTATCTTTTCGGATTTCAGGGCTGAAATAATTGTTTCCACCACCCATCATGATATCAAATCCCAGGTCCAGATATTGTTCGGCAATATCTTCCTGTGCATTACGACTTTTGCTGTTTACACAAAAACCGGCCGGAGTAGCATGCGTAATCGGAACAGTGGTTACACAACCCGCCATTTTTCCGGATTTTTTAAATTTTTGCCAGATCGGCATATGTATTTCTCCATTAGGGCCTACGTTAAGCGAACCGTTATTTACACGGAAACCACCACCCCAGGAAGAACTTCCCGCAGAAGAATCCGTAACGATCGAACTCGCCGAAGCGGTATCCATCAACGCACGGTTGATACGGCTGTCGCGGTATAACTGTAACCAATTGGAACCGTGACCCATTTTGCGATTCAGGTATAAATCGGCCATATTTAAAGTTCCGGTACTCATTCCGTCGCTTACCAGGAAAATGATGTTTTTTGCTTTTTTATTTTTTCGAACCGTGTCAAATTCAAGTGTATTGGAAACGGCATCCAGTGGATTTACCAAAGCAGCGCCTAAAGTAAAAATCGAACCGTTTCTGAAAAATCTCCTTCTGTCCATGTTGTATAATGCTGTAATTAGGCTCCAAAGGTAAAAAACAATTGGTTAAGCCGTTTTATCTTAGTGTTATTTTAAGTAAAAAGAGCCTTATTATGAGGCTCTTTTCTTAATTTGATTCTTATTTTTATTCAAAATCTACAATAACCTGATTGCGGATGATGTCTTCGAAAGTTTCCCGCTCGCGAATCAGGTGCGCTTTTCCGTTATACCAAAGCACTTCGGCCGGACGGACTCTCGAATTGTAATTGGACGCCATCGAAAAACAATAGGCGCCGGCATTGCGGAAACACAGGATATCGCCTTCTTTGATTTCGGAAATCCGACGGTTACTGCCAAAGGTGTCGGTTTCACAGATATAACCCACAACGGTATAAAAACGCTCTTTCCCTTTTGGATTGGAGATGTTTTCGATATGATGTTGCGATCCGTAAAACATCGGACGAATCAGGTGGTTAAAACCACTGTCGATACCCGCAAAAACGGTTGAGGTGGTTTGTTTGACCACATTTACTTTAGCCAGAAAATAACCGGCTTCGCTTACCAGAAATTTACCCGGTTCGAAAGCCAGCGTAAGCTCGCGACCGTATTCTTTGCAAAAAGTATTAAAACGACGGGACAATTTTTTACCCAGTTCTTCGACATTGGTTTCGATATCGCCTTTTTTATACGGTACTTTAAAACCGCTTCCGAAGTCGATAAATTCCAGTTCTTTAAAATGACTGGCCGTTTCAAATAAGATTTCGGCCGCATATAAAAACACCTCGATGTCCAGAATATCCGAACCGGTGTGCATATGAATCCCGTTGATGTGCATTTGTGTATTTTCGATAATCCGTAGCAAATGAGGTAGCTGATGAATCGAAATACCGAATTTACTATCGATATGGCCCACGGAAATATTCGAGTTACCACCCGCCATGACATGTGGATTGATTCGGATACAAACCGGAGTGGTTGGATGTTTGGCTCCGAATTGTTCCAGAATGGATAGATTATCGATATTGATCTGAACGCCCAGTTGTGCTACTTCCTCGATTTCTTCCATCGAAACCCCGTTAGGCGTATAGATGATTCGTTCGGGTGTAAAGCCTGCAAGTAAGCCTAACTGTACCTCCTGGATAGATACCGTATCAAGCCCCGATCCCATCTTCTTCAGTAGCTTAAGAACAGATAGGTTCGACAATGCCTTGACTGCATAATTAATGCGCAACTTTTCCACCTTGGAAAAAGCATTGGTTAAACGTTGGTACTGTGATTGCATTTTTTCGGCGTCGTATACATATACAGGACTGCCAAATTCTTCCGCTACTGAAAGTAAATGATTGATTTGCATGCGCTATAAAATTTGTTAATAATAACAAATATAAAAATCATCCGGTTTGCGTTGGAGTTGGTGTGAATAATTAGTAAATAAGTTGAAAATGCTGAAAAAAAGATAGTATTTCGATTCTTTTACTGTTTTTTATTGTTGAAATGATAATGAATTTCCGGATTTAATAAAAGGGTAGTGTGTAATCATGACTTTGAAATGTCGTTGATTTAGAACGATTTAGTCAGATGAAATAAAAAACCGCTAACAGTGTGATACTTTTAGCGGTTGTAATTGTAATATAACAAAAAGTTTTAAAATGTCATTTTCTGTAAGGTTTCCAATACATACGAATGCATCACTTCGCGATAATCAAGGTGTGTTACGAGACGTAATTTTCCTTTACCCATCGAACTGATAAAGATGTTTTTCTGTTTTAGCTTTTCGATGATAGCATTCTCGTTATACTGTGGTTTCACCGAAAAAATAAGAATATTGGTTTCCACGGGTTCTACTTTGGCTACCCAGGGTAAGTCCTTTAAAACCGAACCGATTTGTCGGGCTCTGCGGTGATCTTCTTCCAGTCGGCCAACATGATGTTGCAGGGCATAAAGACCCGCCGCTGCCAGATAACCGGCCTGACGCATACCGCCACCAAAGATTTTACGAATCCGGAGTGCTTTATGTATATCCTCACGGCTTCCCAATAATACCGATCCTATCGGAGCACCCAAACCTTTGGACAAACAAACCGAAATCGTATCGAATAACTCGCCATATTGTTTCGGATGCTGACGTTTGGCTACCAAAGCATTCCACAAACGGGCGCCGTCCAAATGGTATTTCAGACCATGATCGCGACAAACCTGTCGAATGCGTTTTAATTCTTCAATATCATAACAGGCACCACCGCCTTTATTGGTTGTGTTTTCGATGCTGACCAAACTCGTTAACGGACTGTGGTAAAATTCCGGATCGTTGATGTTGGCTTCCACCTGACTGGCGGTTATCATACCGCGGTCACCATCAACAAGACAACAGGAAACCCCGCTGTTAAAGGAAGCACCACCACCTTCGTAATGAAAAATGTGGGACCATTTGTCACATATAATTTGTTCACCGGGATTGGTGTGTAATTTTATTGCGGTTTGATTGGCCATCGTTCCGGAAGGGAAAAAAAGCGCAGCTTCCATTCCGAACAGATCCGCTACGGTTTCTTCCAATTCGATCACCGTGGGATCCTGCTTATACACGTCGTCACCCACTTTAGCCCGGAACATTTGCTGTAGCATTTCGGGAGTAGGCTTTGTAACGGTATCGCTAACTAAATTTATTTCCATATATTTAAAAAGGAATGTCTATTTTTGCGGGTATAAAACTACGATATTTATGGTAAATACCGAACAGATTAAGGATATTATTGAGCGCCTTGGTGCGTTAAGGAGGTATCTTTGACATCGATAAAAAACAGATAGAGATTACCAACGAAGAAGAGAAAACCTTTGCACCCGACTTTTGGAATAACGCCAAAGAAGCGGAACTTATTGTTAAAAATATCCGTTCCAAGAAAAAATGGGTAGACGATTATGAAAAAGGTGTCGCTTTGGCCGAAGAACTGCAGATCATTCAGGAGTTTTTTAAAGAAGGCGATGCGACCGAAGAGGAGTTGGATCAACAATACGAACTGACCAATACGCATATTGAAAACCTGGAATTCCGAAACATGCTTTCGGACGAAGGAGACAGTATGAGTGCCGTACTTCAGATCACAGCCGGAGCGGGTGGAACCGAAAGTTGTGATTGGGCTGCCATGCTGATGCGAATGTATCTGATGTGGGGGGAAAGTCAGGGCTATAAAATCAAAGAACTAAACTTCCAGGAAGGCGAGGTTGCTGGTGTCAAAACCGTAACCCTTGAATTTGAAGGTGATTATTCTTTTGGTTATTTAAAAGGAGAAAATGGTGTACACCGATTGGTGCGTATATCGCCTTTCGATAGTAATGCGAAACGACATACTTCCTTTGCATCGGTTTATGTTTATCCGTTGGCCGATGATACGATCGAAATCGAGATTAGTCCGTCGGATATTTCGTGGGAAACGATGCGTTCGAGTGGTGCAGGAGGACAAAATGTAAACAAAGTGGAAACGGCGGTACGTTTACGTCACCATCCAACCGGGATTATTATTGAAAATTCCGAAACCCGTTCGCAATTGGATAATAAAACCAAAGCGATGCAGTTGTTAAAATCGCAATTGTATGAAATCGAATTGAAAAAGCGTCAGGCCAAACGAGACGAGATCGAAGCCAATAAGATGAAAATCGAATGGGGATCGCAAATCCGAAACTATGTGATGCATCCGTATAAACTGGTAAAAGATGTTCGAACCGGTTATGAAACCAGCGATGTTGACGGAGTGATGGATGGCGAACTGGATGAGTTTTTAAAAGCCTATCTGATGATGATGGGACAAAAAGATACCACCAATAATTCTTAAAAAATACTGCCTCTAACACCTGACAGGTTTCCAAAACCTGTCAGGTGTAAAAAGGAAAGTATACAAATAAAAAAGGGCTACATAGTGTAGCCCTTTTTCTGTATTAGTTGATGATCACTTTTCTGGTAGTAGACTGATTCTCGGCAGCCATTTTTACAAAGTAGAATCCTTGTGGTAAGTTTTCCAAGGTATAGGTACCTTGGTTTCCGGTAGGATTTTTGATTTGTTGTAGTATTTGTCCGTTAAGGGTAATCAGTGTGATTTCGTCCAATGCTTTTTCCGATTGAATAGCAATACGGTTGGTATTCGACGGATTCGGATATACTGTAACCGATGCTAAGGCATCGAAAGTATCGGTAGCCAGTGCCTGACCCCAGATCATTGCTACATATTCTGGATGATCAATATAAGGATTACGATTGCCCTGAAAAGCATAAATCGCATTGTTACGGGCAATTTCACGCGGACTTACCGGATCCTGATTGTGCCAGGTTAATAATATATTTTTAAACCAGTTGCTCAGTGCCTGATTGCTGGTGTTATTAAGCATCGCATGATTCCAGGTGGCTACTTTATCTTCATAACGGGTTACGAAATACAACAAACAACGGGCTACATCTCCTTTAAACTCGTCGATCGGTTCAAAGACTTTTCCGGAATATCCAGAGGTAGTATTATTTCCTAATTTCGAACCGTTTCTAGACGTCCAGGTCGGGTTGCTTACTATTCCAAATGGATAATTGCTACGCATACCGTTTACTTTTCCATCGGTTGGTAAGATATGGTGTGCATCCGATACCATTGGCGAAGCTTCGTTAAAAACACTTTGTGGCATTAAGTGCTCGCGGTTAAAACAATCACCTTCATTGGCATAGTTTCCACAACGGTCACCAGTAACAGTCGCAGAATAATTGTAAAAATCCGGGCCATCCGGTTTTTCAGAATAGATATCCAGAATAGTACCGTCGTTTTCATAAAAATAATCGCGATCGGATGTCTGGTAACAGGTGTAAAGTGCATTGTAGCTTTTGGCGCTATGTCCTTTAATGATGTTGTACAACTGCGTTTTTAGTGTATAACCCGTTCCGGTGGCGGAATTGTAATACCCTTGAGGAATCTGGGCAAACGAGGTTACTACCGACATTAAAAATGCAGATAGGTAAATTTTTGTCATAGTGGATTAATTTTGGACGGCAAATGTAAGTTGTTTATCCGGGAGCGAAAAGAATTTTAACTGTTAAAGTTTTTTAAAATAATAAGAAGTTAAATGATTGGGCTTTAAATTATTAGTATACAGATTTGAACGTTTTGGAAATATTTATAGGAATAACGGCTTATGATAACGTGGCGATAATTTTTGGCCTGATTATTGTCTTATATTTGTTATAACTTATAAAATCAAAATAAATATGAAAAAGATAATTCTACTTTTAACCGTTGTAGCCGCTTTTGTAATTCAGGGATGTGAAGGGCCGGAAGGGCCACAAGGACCTACAGGACCTCCGGGTGATACGATTAGTGCCGTTTATGAATTTCAGAATGTTAGTTTTAGTTATAACAGTACGGATGGCTATGTTTTTTACCGACAAATACCAGGAATGTACCAATCGGATGTAATGTTGATTTATCGTATGAATGGTACCGTTAATTCCACGACACCAATTTGGCAACAGATTCCAAGAACCTTATACCTGCCGCAGGGAGAATTGGATTATGATTTTGATTTTACCAGAACGGACTTTAATATCTATGCCGGCGGAAATTATGATTTATCGTTAACTCCGGCTTATCTTACCAATCAGACATTCCGAGTGGTGATTGTTCCGGGCTATTTTGCTAATAAAGGAGGGAAAACAGTTGATTACTCCGATTATAATGCGGTGATCAAAGCGTATAATATTGATGATTCAAAAGTGAAAGTATTAGAATAAATGTATTACAGTATATAAAAAAGGAGTCGTTTGACTCCTTTTTTTGTTTTTAAAATTGTTTTTACAGGGGTTTGTTGTTGAGAAATGTATTTATTTTTGAATACACCCCTAAAAAAATAGGGGGTGATTTGTTTTTGAATTAAAAAATAATATAAATTTGCAGGGTAAAACAACTAATACAAACAAACAACACAACTTTTATGTCAACATTTCGTTTTCAGGCTTTAAAAGAGGCAAGCAGTAGAAAACCGGTAGCGGTAGAAGAACTGGAGAAAAAATCACTGATTTTTGGAAGTAATGTATTTAATGATAAGGCGATGCGTCAGTTTCTGACCAGTGAAGCATATCAGGCGGTAAAAAATGCAGTCCAGCACGGAACAAAAATCGACAGAAGATTGGCCGATTATATCGCATTGGGAATGAAAGAGTGGGCGTTATCAAAAGGAGTAACACACTACACACACTGGTTTCAGCCGTTAACAGGAACGACAGCCGAAAAGCACGATGCTTTTTTCGAAACGTCGTTTGACGGAAGCGACCCGGTAGAAAAATTCGGAGGAAGTCAGTTGGTACAACAGGAACCGGATGCGTCCAGTTTCCCGAACGGAGGAATCCGAAATACCTTTGAAGCCAGAGGATACACAGCTTGGGATCCAACATCACCGGCTTTTATTTTCGGAACAACACTATGTATTCCAACTGTATTTATTTCGTATACCGGAGAAGCACTGGATTATAAAACGCCTTTATTACGTGCCTTACATGCCATTGATCAGGCAGCTACAGATGTGGCGCGTTATTTCGATAAAAACGTTAAAAAAGTAACACCAACTTTAGGTTGGGAACAGGAATACTTTTTGGTTGACAGTGCTTTGGCGGCTTCAAGACCGGACATTCTGGCAACCGGAAGAACTTTATTAGGCCATACATCGGCCAAAGGACAACAATTGGAAGACCATTACTTCGGATCGATACCAACCCGTGTATTAAACTATATGAGGGATTTGGAAAACGAATGTATGTTATTGGGAATCCCGGTAAAAACACGTCACAACGAAGTGGCTCCAAACCAGTTTGAGCTGGCGCCAATTTTCGAGGAAACCAATTTAGCGGTTGATCATAACTCGTTATTGATGGATGTAATGCAAAAAGTAGCAGAGCGTCATTATTTTAAAGTGTTATTCCACGAAAAACCATTTAAAGGTGTAAACGGATCCGGAAAACACAACAACTGGTCTTTGGCAACCGATACCGGAGTGAACCTGTTAAGTCCGAGCAAAACGCCAATGAGCAATTTGCAATTCCTAACCTTCTTTATCAATACCATCAAAGCGGTTTATAATAATGAAGAATTGGTACGGGCTTCGATTGCTTCTGCAAGTAATGATCATCGTTTAGGTGCGAATGAAGCGCCGCCGGCTATTATTTCGGTATTCATTGGTCAGCAACTAACAAAAGTATTGGAAGAGTTGGAAGGTGTTTCAAAAGGAAAACTATCACCGGAAGAAAAAACCGATTTGAAACTAAACGTAGTTGGAAAATTACCGGATGTATTTTTGGATAATACCGACCGAAACAGAACCTCACCGTTTGCATTTACCGGAAACAAATTTGAATTCCGTGCGGTAGGATCATCGGCCAACTGTGCCAACTCGATGACGATTTTAAATACCATCGTGGCCAAACAGTTAAAAGACTTTAAAATCGAGGTGGATAACCTGATCGAAAATAAAGACATGAAAAAAGATGATGCGATCTTCAACGTATTGAGAGAGTACATCAAACAATTCAAAAAAATCCTTTTCGAAGGTGACGGTTATAGCGAAGCCTGGGAACAGGAAGCGGCCAAAAGAGGACTAAGCAACCATAAAACAACTCCAAAAGCTTTAAAAGCGAAAGTATCCAAAGCGACATTGGCGTTATTTGAAGAAATGGGCGTTATGAATCATGTGGAAATGGAAGCCCGTTACGAAATCGAATTGGAAGAATATGTGAAAAAGATCCAGATCGAAGGACGTGTTTTAGGTGATATTGCCCGTAACCACGTAATCCCTACAGCGATCCGTTATCAGAACACTTTGATCGAAAACGTAAAAGGATTAAAAGAGATTTTTGGAAAAGAATTTGAAACTATCGGACGCGAGCAAATTGGCTTGATCAAAGAAATTTCAGAGCACATTGCAGCAATCAATGCCAAAGTGGAAGAAATGACCGAAGAGCGCAAAAACGCCAACGAACTGTTGGAAGTAGAAAAACAGGCTGAGGCGTATTGCGAAAAAGTAAAACCATATTTTGATGTGATCCGTTATCACAGTGATAAACTGGAACTTTTGGTCGACAATGAGATTTGGACACTAACCAAATATAGGGAGTTACTTTTCACCAAATAAGGTTAGAAATCAATATATTAGTAAAAATAAGCCTCCGGAAACGGAGGCTTATTTTGTTAAAAAACAGTGCTTTTTATCCGGTTTTTTCTTCCGCTTATAGAAAATCGGGTGTTTTTACGAATAAAGTCAAATGGCTGTCTTTTAGCAAAATATAAAATGGCTATCTTTGAAATGGAAAATAACCACAATTTTCCGGACTTTCAAAACAACATTTCCACATGTCGCAACCGACATAAAGGATACCCACGTATCGTATTGCTTCCTCATAATAGAAATGAAATTTTAACCAATTAAATATTTTTATTATGAAAAAAGTGATTTTTGGCATCTCCGCGATGCTGTTAACCGCAGGGGCATTTGCCCAATTTAATTTAAGCACTGTAAGCCAGACCGGAATCGGAAACATGTCGAATGTAAACCAGGCTGGACTTTTGAATATTTCCGATGTAGATCAGTTGGGATTTTTCAACAATTCTGATGTACATCAATTGGGAATTTTAAATGGTTCCGATGTCGATCAGGTAGGATGGGGAAATGACGCCAGTGTAACACAATGGGGTATTTTTAACCAATCATCCGTTTATCAGTTGGGCGCTTTTAACGATGCCACTGTAACGCAAATCGGTATTGCCAATAGTTCGGATATTCAACAAATCGGAATTGGAAACGATGCTTCCGTAATGCAAGTTGGAACGCTCAATGACGCTAATGTATTACAGGTTGGAGCCGGAAACGACGCTGCTGTGATTCAGGTAGGTACTGCCAACGTAGCCGATCAGACTCAGCTTGGAGTAGATAACACCGCTTTGGCTGTTCAGGCCGGAACCGGAAACCATTCAACACAAATGCAAGTGGGTGAGGATAATACGGCTATTGCTTTCCAAACCGGAACCGGTAACCAATCTTACCAATTCCAGTTAGGCGACGATAATATGGCGGTTCACACTCAGGACGGATTCTATAATATGGCAATAACTACTCAGGCCGGCGACGCCAACTTATCTTTAATTAATCAGGATGGTGCGTTAAACTTTGCCTGGACCAATCAAACCGGTTTAGGACAAATGAGTTTTGTAAACCAGGCTGGTATTGCTAACGTATCTTTAGTAAACCAATCAAATTAATCCCATAGAAAAGAGGAGAGGTAACTGCAAAGCGATCTCTCCTTTTTCCTCCTAAATAACAATGCCATGAAAAAGACGGTAACATACGGATTGCTGATGGTTTTGTTTTCCTGTAACCTTCAGGCGCAGGACGAGCAGGATTTTAAACAATTCGGACTGCAAAAGCAGCAGGAAGCCGCACAAAAGGCTCAAAAAGAAAAAAATGTTGCTGGAAATAATACGGTAACGATTCAGCAGGTTGGTTATCAGAATTATACCAACATAGCCGTTAAAGCCCAACAATCCAACATCGATGTAAAGCAGTTGGGAAATCAAAATAACCTGGATCTGTATAAAAATGCCAGGGAGATCAATCAGTCATTGATTCAGAAAGGAAACAACAACAACATCAATGACTTTTCCGCCAATCCGTATAGCGCGAGCAACAATCAGATACTCCAATACGGAAACAATTTGAATTATACCAGTTACGGATCGAATTCGATATCCGATGACATGAAAATCATCCAAAGAGGGAATTCCGGATCCATACTTATCTTAAACCGATAACAGCGCCATCATGAAACCAATCTACCCACTTTTAGTACTACTGTTTGCCTTTTCATTTTCCGGTTATACTCAGATTATGAACAAAGAGGTTAAAGCCAAAATCGAAACTTCCGAATTAGAAAATATGCTGTCGGTTACCGGAACGGCCGAAAATGTAACGGAAATACACAAAAGTTTGCGTTACAAACTAACGGTCATCAAAAAGAATAAAAGAAGTAAAAACCTTTCGAACAATTCGCAGGACGGCCGGTTTACACTGGCGCCAAACGAAAAAAAAGTACTGTCCAAAACCCAGGTCAACATTTCCAAAGAAGACGAAACCATTCTGTTGTTACTCATCTATGATGAAAACGATAAGATTATCGGAAAAGACCGTATCGTGGTAGGCGAAACCGATAAAGCCGAACAACCTGCCGATGGACTGGAACTGATGGGAATTGTATCGGACGAAACCAAGACCAAGTTTGGAAAGGAATTCTACGACTATTTCTACGGGAAATATCAGGAAAAAAAACTCAATACCCGTAAAATCGTAAAAGTAGAAGAAGAACTTAGTTTCGGACGCACTACCCGAATCCGGGTGGTCATTGATAATGATTTGATAAACGAATTTGTTTCGCGACCCGATGAGGATTTCCTGCTCTATATGGCCGAGGATTCCATCGCAAAACTGATCAAATATTTTCAGGATGTCGAAAAACAAAAACAATATATAACACAGTATTAATTCTAGCTTTTGCAGTATGAAAACAATCGTTTTTTTAGTGATGATGACGCTTTCCGGAGTGTATGCAACGGCACAGGATCTGGTTTACAAACCGATAAATCCGGCCTTTGGAGGCGACACCTTTAATTACCAGTGGTTACTCAATTCTGCCGATTCGCAGAACAAGTTTAAAGAACCGACAAGCGATTTGTACAAACCGCAGACAGAATTGGAACGATTCAAAGAAAATTTAAACAACCAGTTGTTAAACTATATATCGCGTTCACTATTTCAGCAACAATATGGCGACGGTACCACAACAGGAGGTACCGGAACGGGAACGGGCACAGGAACCGGCGGACTTCAGCAGGGAACCTATGTTTTTGGAAGCCTTTCGGTCGAAATATACCCGTCTAATCTCGGTGTCGTCGTGAACATACTCGATATCACAACCGGCGAACAAACTCAAGTAATCATTCCAGGGAATTAATATGAAAAGAGCACCATTACTTTCGTTATTACTGGTACTAACCTTATCGGGTTGCGGCGCCTATTTTAACCAACCGGTTGGCGTCGAAAAAGCCGCCATCGGAGAGCCAACCCCGTCGACCAGTGCCTTAAAATCGCTACCGCCTCCTAAGGAACCGGTAGTGATCGGAGTCTATAAATTTAGAGACCAAACCGGACAATACAAACCCACCGAAACGGGAAGTACTTTTAGTACGGCTGTTACGCAGGGGGCGACCTCTATCCTGATAAAAGCATTGGAAGATTCCAAATGGTTTACGCCCATTGAAAGGGAAAACCTGGCAAACCTGATGAACGAACGCAATATTATCCGTTCTACCCGACAGGAATACAACAAAGATCAGAATGCGCCCGAAATGCAATTGGCACCTTTGCTGTATGCCGGTGTATTATTGGAAGGCGGCGTGATTTCATACGATTCGAATATTATTACCGGTGGCTATGGCGCCCGTTATTTTGGCGCAGGCGGATCGACCCGTTACAAACAGGATCGGATTACGATTTACCTACGTCTGGTGTCGACTTCAAACGGGAAAATATTGAAAACGATTTATGTTTCGAAAACAATCCTGTCGCAATCGGTAGATGCAAGTCTGTTTCGCTATGTCGATTTTAAACGATTGTTGGAAGTGGAAACCGGATTTACGAAAAACGAACCGATCCAGATGGCGATTACCGAAGCCATCGAAAAAGGAGTGGAAGGACTTATTATCGAGGGAATCCGCGATAATATCTGGGAAGCCAAAGCACCCATTGCAAAGTTAACCGAGTTGATCAATAATTATGATGCGGAAAAACAGGAAGCCGATGTCTCCGCATTATACGGTCGGCATTTCACGGAACGTCGGGCGCGTTATGGCGTTGAAATCGGAGGCGGAACAACTTTGATCAACGGCGATTATCCGAATGCCGAGTTAAAACCGATGATCCGCGGTGGATTAAAATATTTTTTCTGGCCGAATTTTAACCTGAGTGCGACCTTAAGTCCGTCGTGGTTTGGGAATAAAAACTACCTCGATGTGGGCTATCTCATCGGTGATCTGAATTTCGAGTTATTGGTTTTACCCTACGACCGGTGTACGCCTTATATCTACGGCGGCGGCGGAATGGGGATCAATAGTGCCTACGAAAACCTGCATACGAAAATACAGTTTGGACTGGGCGTGGAGTATCTGCTGACGGATAACTTCGGTATAAAACTATACGGCGAAAACAATATTACCTTTTCGGATAAAGTCGATTATCTGGTGATGGGAAAAAGAGACGATTATTATTGGCGTTTTGGAGCCGGGATTACCTATTATTTTCCAAAACAAAAGTATCCCAATAAAGCAATTAAGAAACATGTAGAAGAAAGTAAACGCGCTACAGGTTATACCAACGGCTTTCCGGAAAACTAAAAGAAAGGGATATGAAAATAGTAATCAGAATAGGACTGTTGCTAATGCTTTTTGGGATCGCATGGTCCTGCAGTCAGGAAGAATTTATTGAAAAAGGACAGGGAATTGTCAAGGGAAGAGTGGTCGAATCGGAAACTTTTACACCCATTCCCAACGCCCGGGTATCGTCCAGTCCAAGTACCAGTACGGTTTTTACCGATTCGTCGGGTTATTATACCGTGACGCAGGTTAACGAAGGCGATTATTCGTTCGAAGCCCGAAAAGACGGCTATATTGCCAAATTTGAAGCCGTACACGTCAATACCGGCGGAACCACCGAGATGGTCTTTGAACTGGTCAAACAACAGCAGGCCAATTTGCCGCCAACGGTTCCGGTTTTGACCACACCAACCGATAATGCATTGGATCAGTCGCTGGAAGTGACGCTTAAATGGACGTGTACCGATCCGGAACAGGATGCGATCACCTACAAAGTTACCTTGCGAAATGACACCAATAATAATGTCGTGACGTATGATGCTATCACGACGACCAGTTTTACGCTGACGAACCTGAATTATAGCACCAAATATTACTGGCAGGTTACGGCAAACGATGGTATTAATGCGGATGTGAATAGTCTTACAAGTTCCTTCCGGACCCTGATGTTTCCGAATGCCCGTTATCTTTTTGTGCGGAAAGCTGGCGATAACAATGTAATTTTTACAGCCGATGATTCCGGAAATGAATTGCAAATCACTTCGGATGCAACCAATAGCTTCCGACCACGCAAAAATACACAGGCCAACAAAATAGCCTTTATCAGAACCACCGGCGGACAAGGGCATATTTATACGATGCGACCCGACGGTTCCAGTGAATTCAAAGTAACGAGCAATGTACCGGTGGCTGGATTTAATCTGGATTATTATAATTATTGCTGGCGCGCCAATGGTAGTCAGCTGATTTACTCCAATTTCGATAAATTATACCGAATTAACGCAGACGGAAGTGGTTTAATCCAATTATACCAAACACCGAATGGGAAATTTATATCGGAATGTGACTGGAGTTACGACGGCAATCGTATTGCGCTTAAAGTGAATGATCTTAGCGGTTATAATGTTGAAATTTATGTGATTGATATGTCCGGAAATGTCGTAGCAAATGTGTTATCCGGTGTTAATGGTGCCGCCGGAGGCTTGCATTTGTCGGTAAATAATACCAAACTGGTATTTACCAGAGACGTTTCCGGCTACCAAAGCAGCGACTACCGCCAATTGGACAACCGAATATTTATGTACGATTTTACAACCAATGCAACCACCGAAGTCGCGGTGCAACGCCCGGCCGGATACAACGATCTTGATGTGCGCTTTTCACCAAATGAAGCCGAGTTGATCTTTGTGAGTACGTCCAACGATGGCGTATCGCCGCGCACGATTACAAAATATACGATGGGAACATCGAATTCCCGGACAACACTGTTTAGCAACGGTGTGATGCCCGACTGGAAATAAACGTCCACCTCTTTCTTTTTGGTAAAGGCGTGTCTCTTGAATATTCGGGATGCGCCTTTATTATTTTCGCGAATAAAACATCGGAATACTTTTAAAATTCACCGGAATATCGTTAATTCGTTACAGTAAACTACTGAAATGAAAACGTTTTTAGCCCTTTTTCTTTTCCTTACGGCTGCGTTTAGCGCATCGGCACAGGAATCATTTGTTGTCTATTTCGAAAGTAACAAACACGAACCAAATAAAAAAGAAATGCTCCGACTGGAAAGTTGGATGCAACAAAATGCCACATCCAAAATCGTCGCGATTAACGGATTTACAGACGAAGATGGAACCACGGCCTATAACGATACGCTGGCTCAGAAACGGGTGTCCTATATTTATGATCTGGTAAAAGAAAAAGTGAAAACCCGGGACGATTTTAAAACCCGCAGTTTCGGAGAAAGTCATAAACAATCTAAAATTAAAGCCGAAAACCGGAAAGTAACCATCCATTATATCCTGGCAAAAGACCTGTCGCGGGAAAATGAAATATTAGGGATTAAACCGGTTACACAAGTGCAAAGAGTCGGATTACCATTGGATGCATCACTGGAATTACAGGTACAACGTGCCGCAGTAGGAGATAAACTAAAACTGGAGAATCTTAATTTTTACGAAAATACCTTTGCTATTTTACCCGAATCCCGACCGAAAATGTTTGAATTACTGGAGATCATGAAAAAGAATCCGAAACTAAAAATCCAGATTCAGGGACATATCTGCTGTATGCCAAACGATCGGGCCGATTTGTCGACCAAACGCGCCAAAGCCATCCGAATGTTTTTAGAAGCACACGGAATCGACAAAAGCCGGGCGACCTTTAAAGGATTCGGAAGTACGCAACCGATCAATCCACTACCGGAAAAAAATGAAGAAGAACGCGCGGCCAACAGAAGAGTGGAAATTGAAATCATAGAAAACTAAGCGGAATATTTTCAAATCCGCATTTTTTTCAAATTCCACATTTTAGAGTATCTTTGCGGGACAACAACACACACAAAAAATACATGAGTTCTGATACGAGTAAACGTTACAGTTTAAGAGGCGTTTCTGCCGCCAAAGAAGATGTGCATAATGCCATTAAAAACATTGATAAAGGGCTCTTCCCGAAAGCATTCTGCAAAATAGTACCCGATTACCTGACCAATGACGACGATTATTGCTTGATCATGCATGCCGACGGTGCCGGTACAAAATCCTCATTAGCGTATTTATACTGGAAAGAAACCGGTGATATGTCGGTTTGGAAAGGCATTGCGCAAGATGCTTTGATTATGAATATCGACGACCTGTTATGTGTGGGAGCGGTCGATAACATTATGCTGTCGTCTACCATCGGACGAAACAAAAACCTGATTCCGGGCGACGTAATTTCGGCCATTATCAACGGAACAGAAGAACTGATCACCGAATTAAAATCGTTTGGCGTAACCATTCATTCCACCGGAGGCGAAACCGCCGATGTAGGCGATTTGGTTCGTACCCTGATTGTCGATTCGACCGTAACGGCACGAATGAAACGCGCCGATGTGATCGATAATGCCAATATTAAAGCCGGTGACGTAATTGTTGGTTTGGCTTCTTTTGGACAGGCAACGTACGAAACCGAATACAATGGCGGAATGGGAAGTAACGGACTAACATCGGCTCGTCATGACGTATTCCATAACTATCTGGCGCAAAAATACCCGGAAAGTTTTGATGCTTCCGTACCCGAAGATTTGGTGTATTCCGGAAATGTAAAACTAACGGATACAGTTGAAAATGCACCGATTGATGCTGGAAAACTGGTTTTATCGCCTACGCGTACCTATGCACCGGTGATCAAAAAAATACTGGAAAAATACAACGCCGCTCAAATCCACGGAATGGTACATTGTAGTGGTGGCGCACAAACCAAAATCTTACATTTTGTAGAAAACCTACACATTATAAAAGACAATCTGTTCCCGGTACCGCCTTTATTTCAATTGATTCAGGAGCAATCCAAAACCGATTGGAAAGAAATGTATCAGGTGTTCAACTGCGGTCACCGTATGGAATTATACGTACCGGCCGAAATTGCCGAAGACATTATTGCGATTTCCAAATCGTTTAATATTGAGGCACAAATAGTAGGACGCGTAACAGCATCCGAAACCAAAAAGCTAACGATAAACAGCGAATACGGACAATTCGAATATTAATAAAATACCAAAAGAATCCCTCAAATGAGGGATTTTTTTATAGGGAATACCGCTAAAAGAAATATCTTTGAGGAAACAAATCGACTATGAAAATCAACTTAAAAACAGGAATAGCCGAACTGGTTTTCGGAATGAAACAAAAAGATGTGGAAGCGGTTTATGGGAAACCGGATCGTCAGTATAAAGACGATGACAACAACATCATTTACCTGTATAACGACAATTATATGCGCCTTACGTTTTATGAAGAGGAAGACATGAAATTGGGCTATATCATCTGTTCAGCTCCCGAATTGGAATTATTTGAGCATGAACTTATAGGGGGTGATGCTATATCAGTACAGGAAGAAATGATAGAAAAAGGAATCAAAGATTGGGAAACCGAAACATTTGATACGGTGGATAACATATTCAACGAAAGCAACTGGCTGATTTTACAATCGGAATTTGGAAAAATCATCCGTGTTGAGGTGGGTGCGATTATCAACGATAAGGACGAATTCGACTGGAAATTCAAATCAAAATAGGCGATGACAGCCACAGAGATTGTACAATCCATCCATCCGCTGCCGGAAAAATCCCTGCAAAAAATCCTCGACCGATTGTCGGAAGTTGCCTATCCAAAAGGGCATTATCTGATTGAAAGCAATAAAATCGAAAACGATATTTATTTTATCAAAAAAGGAATGGCGCGGGCATTTTGTTATACCAGCGATACCGAAGTAACCTTTTGGTTTGGTCGGGAAGGAGGGGTTGTACTGTCGTTTAACAGCTATATCTTTGGAAAAACAGGATACGAAACAATAGAATTGCTCGAAAATGCCGAATTGTACCATATTAAGGCATCTGAGTTAAAAGCTTTGTACGAAGAAGATATCCATATCGCCAATTGGGGGCGAAAACTCAGCGAATACGAACTGGTCAAAACGGAAGAACGACTCATTTCCCGTCAGTTTAAATCGGCTTTAGAACGCTATGAAGAATTGATAAAAGGCGATCCGGAGTTATTAAACCGGGTATCCTTGGGACATATTGCGTCCTATTTGGGCGTAACTCAGGTCACTTTAAGTCGGATTCGAGCCGAAATTCGGTAGCTTTTTTATCATTTGTTAAAAAATAACCGACTAAAAAGACAGAATTTTGCGGTCTAAAAGTAAAGTATATGAACTGGATTTTAATTGTTATCGCCGGACTGTTTGAAGTAGGATTCGCTTCTTGTCTTGGAAAAGCCAAAGAAACCACCGGAAATGAATCCATTATGTGGTATTCCGGATTTTTTATCTGTCTAACCATTAGTATGTTGTTATTGATCAAAGCAACACAAACCTTACCAATTGGTACAGCCTATGCCGTGTGGACTGGAATTGGTGCGGTTGGTACCGTATTGGTTGGTATTATTATTTTTAAAGAACCGGCCGATTTTTGGAGAATGTTCTTTATTGTTACCCTGATTGCCTCAATCATCGGATTAAAATACGTATCCCACTAAAATCGAAAACTTTAAGAAATATTTAAAGCCGTCTTCCCTTTAATTTCACGTTGTTGGAAGTAACTTTGTATAGCACTAGGTTTTATAGTGCTTAAAAAAGAAGAGATGAAAGACAATTTTTCGAAAATAGCAGCAGAATATGCTGTTTTCAGACCGGGATATCCACAAGAAATTATCGACTATATAGTATCGTTGGCGCCACGTACGGAACAGGCGTTGGACATGGCTACGGGAAACGGTCAGTTGGCCCGGAAGTTAGCCTTATATTTTGATCAGGTGTATGCGACCGATATCAGTGCACAACAAATTGAAAATGCCGAAAAAGCAGCCAATATCACCTATAGCCTACAACCGTCTGAAAAAACCGATTTTACCGATAAACAATTTGATCTGATTGCGGTAGCGCAGGCGATACACTGGTTTGATTTTAATACGTTTAACAAAGAAATTTATAGAATCCTGAAAAACGATGGGATTTTTGTAGTGTTGGGTTATGGATTACTAAAAACAAACCCGAAAACCGACGCTATTATTAAAAAACTATATAAAGAAATTTTAGGCGAATACTGGGATAAGGAAAGACGTTATATCGACGAGAATTATAAAACAATTCCATTCCCGTATGAAGAAATCAAAACCAGATCGTTCGAAAACCATTACGAATGGGATTACGAGCAATTGTTGGGTTATTTGGGCACCTGGTCGGCGGTACAGCATTATAAAAAACAAAATCAAGCCGACCCGTTGGAGCTTATCCGCAAAGAACTGAAAACATCCTGGAAAGAAAGCGATAAAAAAGTAACATTTCCACTACTTTTGCGGATAGGAAAATTACAGAAAACACTTTAACGAATAGTTATGCCGAGAATATTAGCCATAGATTACGGACAAAAGCGAACCGGAATAGCGGTAACCGACGAATTGCAGATTATCGCATCGGGACTTACAACCGTTCCTTCGGAAGAGGTAATTGCATTTTTAAAAACGTATTTTGAAAAAGAAGATGTGTTAAAAGTACTGATCGGGGAACCCTTACAAATGAACGGTCAGCCGTCTGAAAGTACCCCGATAATCGAAGCTTTTGTAGCCCGGTTTAAAGCGGCTTTTCCCGACATGAAAGTGGAGCGGGTGGACGAACGTTTTACGTCAAAAATGGCTTTTCAGACCATGATCGATAGTGGATTAAAAAAGAAACAACGGCAAAATAAAGCCCTTATTGATGAGATTTCTGCAACAATTATGCTTCGGGATTATCTAACTCGAAAAATGATTTAGAAAAAAACTATAATTTACTAAAAGTGCATTTTGCATTGTAAAGGTTGGGAAAAAGTGATAGTTTTTCAAACTTTCTAAAGTAACTTTGCACTTTAAAATACTGCGATGACTACTACAATACAAAAAACTGAGGCCGATGTGGTCTTAATTGGAGCAGGAATAATGAGCGCAACATTAGGACTACTACTAAAAGAACTACAACCAAACTTAAAAATTGAAATCTTTGAACGTTTAGATGTTGCGGCTGCCGAAAGTTCGGATGCCTGGAACAATGCCGGAACAGGGCACTCAGCGTTTTGTGAATTGAACTACACACCGGAACTGGAAGACGGTTCCGTAGAAACCAAAAAAGCCGTAAAAATCGTGGAATCCTTTGAAGTTTCCCGACAATTCTGGGCCTATCTGGTAGAACAGGGATTACTGGATAATCCGGAAAGTTTTATCAGAAGTGTACCGCATATGAGCTTTGTTTGGGGAGAAAAAAATGTAAAGTACCTTAAAAAACGATTTGAGGAACTACAAAAATACCATCTTTTTAAAGGAATGGAATATACGGAAGACCAGAACCAGATTCGCGAATGGGCTCCGTTGATCATGGAAGGCCGTAAAGGAACTAAAAAATTGGCGGCGACTTCGATGAAAATCGGTACCGATGTGAACTTTGGAGCGTTAACCCGTAGTATTTTTAATCATCTGCAAAAGCAGGACGGTGTAAAAATGCACTTTGTCCACGACGTAAAAGACCTTAAAAAGTACGAGGATGGAAGCTGGAAAGTAAAAGTAAAAGACGAAACCAACGGGCAGAAAAAACGGGTAAAAGCAAAATTCGTTTTTATCGGAGCCGGCGGTGGATCGTTATTATTACTGGAAAAAGCGAATATCCCGGAAGGAAACGGTTTTGGCGGATTCCCGGTAAGCGGGCAATGGTTAAAATGTGTGAATCCTGAAATCATCGAAAAACACCAGGCAAAAGTATACGGAAAAGCATCGGTTGGAGCACCGCCAATGTCGGTTCCGCATATCGATACCCGTATGATCGATGGTAAAAAAGCCCTGTTATTCGGACCTTATGCCGGATTTTCGACTAAGTTCCTGAAAAATGGATCATATTTCGATTTGGCGCAATCCATCAAATTAAACAATATCAAACCGATGCTTTCAGCCGGTATTAAAAATATTCCGTTGACAAAATATTTAATTGATCAAGTGTTTCAGTCTTCGGAAGACCGTTTAAAAGCGTTAAAAGAATATTTACCGGATGCGAAAAAAGAAGACTGGGTATTGGAAAATGCCGGTCAGCGTGTACAGGTAATTAAAAAAGACAAAGAGGGAAGAGGTGTCTTGGAATTCGGAACCGAAGTAGTGAATGCAGCCGACGGTACACTGGCGGTATTGCTGGGTGCTTCTCCGGGTGCTTCGACTACCGTTTCGATCATGTTGGATTTGTTAGGACGTTGTTTCCCGGAACAATTGGCAACTCCGGAATGGCAATCCAAATTAAAAGAAATGATTCCTTCTTATGGTACTTTATTAAATGATCAACCGGAATTGGCTGATACATTACGCGCCCATACGGCTAAAGTGTTAAAACTGGAAAATTAGACTATAGTTTATTAAAGGAATAAAAAAACGGTACTGTTATAATAGTACCGTTTTTTTGTTGGTATTTTTCCAGACCTGACAGGTTTCAAAAACCTGTCAGGTCTAACTTCTATTCTACATTTTTATTTTTTAGTGCAATAGTAGCTTTTAAAATATTTTCCGAAAGGTTGGTCAGCCAGATTAACTGTTCGATGACCAATTGCGCTTCTTCCAGTTTTAGTTTAAAATCGACATCATTTTCCAGATCTTCGTGAAGCTCTTTGGCCCGAATGCTCTTTAATTCTGAAAAACTGACTTCCAGTTTGGTGCGTTCTTCTTCCGAAAGCAAATCACTTTTCGTATTATTCAATACGGCAATCGCCTGATCAAGATTTCGAACCACGGTATTGACCACGATATTAAAAGCTTCCGAAGCCTTGGTGGTTTTATGGGATTGGACATAAGTACCTATCGATGCCAGTGACGATAATAAGGTATGGTTGAGTACCGCCAGTTTAAAAACCTGCGACTTCTGACGTTGTTTGGATTTCGGTTCCTGAATCATACGCTGAAACGAAGCCATCAGGTTCCCGATTTCGATAAAAGCATGTTTCCGCGCCAGTTTATACGACGTGGTTACCTCGCCTTTTTTATTGTAAAAAACACTGATTTCCAGTAGGTATTCCCGGTTGGCGGCAATCGCTTTTTCAAGGAAAGTCCGCACGTTTAGAAATTCCCAGGAAGGCCATAACAGGTAACTTGCTGTAAAGGAAAGTACCGCACCTACAAGCGTATCGAGAATACGGTATTGAATTACTTCGTTTACATTTGGAGTTAATATCCCGTAAATAAAAATCACATAAATCGTAACAAAAGTTGCCCCGATCTTATAATTGGTATTTGAAAATGTAAAGCCCAAAAGCATCGAAATCACGCATAAAACGCCTAAAATCGTATGATTGTTGGTGATATACAGAAAACCGAAAGCGATAATACCTCCTAAAACGGTTCCCAATATCCGTTCGATCGAACGCTGTTTGGTAAGCCCGTAACCCGGACGCATGATCACGACAATCGTTAACAGAATCCAATACGGATTCTGGAACGGTAAAAACTGTCCGATGATATATCCCAGTAACAACGTAATCGTCATCCGTAGGGAATGGCGGAAAAAAGTAGAGGAAAAACTCAGGTTTTCGACCAATGTATTCCAACGGTAATTTTGTGGTGTCAGGAATTTTTCAATGTCCTTATTTCTGTTTTTATAATCCTGAAGGTTGATGGAATCGGAAAAAACACGTTCCAATACCTTGATTTTTTCAATCTGACGTTCGGCATAATGCAACATATTGTTGAGCATCAGTACGCCTTCATAAGCTTCGACTTTGCCTACGTTTTGTTCGTAGGCCGCGATAACTCTTTGTAAGGCTTCCAGATCTTCCAGTAACGAATGTCGGGACGTATATTTGGTGCCTTTTTCGATACTTCGGGCAATTTTCTTCAGGCTGGCGGCAAGATTATACGCTAGATTCTGATAGGTTGCCAGTACTTTCTGATGTTCGGCAAACTTTTTATGTAATTTATCGTAATCGAATGCTGTTGATAAAGCCAATTCCAGAATATCGACCATTGTGGTAAAAACGATCAGCATCTTACGGTTATGATTCGAGTTGGACGAGCTGTTGTTTCGGATTAAAAACTCGCGCAGGTTCTCGTGAATCGCATTAATTTCAACCTGTAAGTGCAATTGTTTTTCGATGATTTTGGATTTGTTGGCGTCGATATTCCAAAGATCACCTCTCAATTTCAGGTATTTGGACGTGAGTCGGATGCAATCTACGGTCTGTAATTCGACATAGCGTTTCGGGCGGATAAAATAGAAAAGCAGTGAAATCAGGATATAAAAAAGACCGCCAACGGCAATCCATACACTATGCATGATCAAATCCCAACCTTTATAATCGTGACTAAAAGCCAGTGCGATGGCAATAAGTCCGGAAAACGAAACCAGATTTGCCCGTTGTCCGTAGGCCGATAACATCGAAAGGAAAAACAACGTAATACCCATTACCGGATATAAAACCCAGGGATGGTGACTACAGGCGCTGATCAATAAGGTACAGGCCGCACCGAGGAAAACCGCAACCAGCAAACCGTTTATTTTGTGTTTCAGATTCCCGTGAATATCGCTCGGAAAAGCCATAATCGTTCCCAATGCAACGGTAAAGCCAATGCTGGAATAATCCAGTCGGGCAAAAACGATAAATGGAATTACAGCGGCAAGGGTAACTTTAAAAGCATTCGTGAAGTTGGTACTGTCGATGAATTTTCTAATTTGATATAGCATTGTCACAGTGTTAAAAACAAAGGTAGAAAATGTAAAAAAAGTAAGCATAAAATTAAGAATGATTTTGCATAAAAATGTTTAAAAAAAGTCAAATCCGGAGAATCGGTATCGGAATCTGTAAAAAATCATTACTTTTGCGCACGGATTAAGGGTATGATTTTTGCTTTTAATCCACGTAAATCCTTTAAAATAAGAATAATGATTTTACCTATTATCGGATATGGGGATCCCGTACTGCGCAAAGTATGTGATGAAGTGACGCAGGATTACCCGAAATTGAAAGAAACGATAGCAAACATGTACGATACGATGTATAATGCCTATGGTGTTGGTTTGGCCGCGCCGCAGGTAGGAATGCCGATTCGCATCTTTATCATCGATTGTGAACCGTTTAGCGATAGTGAAGATCTGACGCAGGAAGAACAGGAACTGTTAAAAAACTTCCGCAAAACGTTTATCAATGCCAAAATTTTAAAAGAAGAAGGCGAAGAGTGGGGATTCAACGAAGGTTGTTTGAGTATTCCGGATGTTCGGGAAGATGTATTCCGTAAAGAACAGATCACAATCGAATATTACGACGAGGACTTTAACAAGCATACCGACGTGTACGACGGATTGATTGCCAGAGTAATCCAACACGAATACGATCATATCGAAGGAATATTGTTTACGGACAAAATTTCGTCCTTGAAAAAAAGATTAATTTCAAAAAAATTACAAAACATTATGGAAGGCAAAACGCGTCCGGATTATAAAATGAAATTTATTGCCAAAAAAGGGCGATAATTTTTGTTTTTCAATTCAAAGATTAGATATTTGTCATCCTTTAAAAAAATAGAAAAATGAGCATCGAAAGAATATTAGCAATTTCAGGAAAACCAGGTTTATACGCATTAAAATTACAAACCAGAACCGGATTTGTAGCCGAATCATTATTAGACGGTAAAAAAATCACGGTTGGTTTACGTAGTAATGTAAGTTTACTGTCTGAAATTTCAATCTATACCTATGATGGAGAAATCCGTTTGGCAGAAGTTTTCAGAGCAATTGCTGAAAAAGAAGACAACGGACCTGCGATTTCACACAAAGAAGATAACGCAACATTGGAAACCTATTTCAGAGAAGTATTACCGGAATTTGACGAAGACAGAGTATATGCTTCCGATATTAAAAAAGTATTGAACTGGTACAACATGTTACAGGCTAACGGATTGGTGTCGAAAGAAGCACCGGCCGAAGCAGCTGAAACAGAAACAGCTACTGAAGAATAATTGCTGAAACACTTATAAAATAATCCTGCCTTCGGGCGGGATTTCTTATTTTTACACAAATTCTGAACCTATGAATACACGACAGCAGCAACTGGACGCTTTTAATCGCTTACTCGATATTATGGAAGACCTACGGGCAAAATGTCCCTGGGATAAAAAGCAAACGCTGGAAAGCCTTCGCCATCTTACGATTGAAGAAGTTTATGAACTGGGCGATGCGATTCTGGATAACGATCTGGACGAAATCAAAAAAGAACTGGGCGATGTCTTGTTGCATATCGTTTTCTATGCTAAAATCGGAAGTGAAAAAGAGGCATTCGATATCGGCGATGTAGCCAATTCCATTTGTGACAAGCTCATTGATAGACATCCGCATATCTATGGCGATACGGTCGTAGAAAACGAAGAACAGGTCAAACAGAATTGGGAAAAATTAAAACTCAAAGAAGGTAAGAAATCCGTTTTGGAAGGCGTACCTAAAAGTCTGCCGGCATTGGTAAAAGCCAGTCGGATTCAGGATAAGGTAAAAGGAGTCGGTTTCGACTGGGAAGAACCGCATCAGGTATGGGATAAGGTTCAAGAGGAATTGGAAGAATTGCAGGTTGAAGTCCAAAAAGGCGATCAGGACAAGGTTGAAGCCGAGTTTGGCGATGTGTTGTTTTCGATGATCAACTATGCTCGTTTTCTAAATGTAAATCCGGAAGATGCCTTGGAGCGAACCAATAAAAAGTTTATCAAACGTTTCCAGTATCTCGAAAGTAAAGCCGCCGAAATGGGAAAACCGCTGGCCGATATGACCCTGGCCGAAATGGATGTTTTCTGGGAAGAAGCTAAAAAACACTAAAATGATCGCACAAACACCGGAACCGCCGTATTATGCGGTGATCTTTACATCCGAACGAACGGAAATTGACGACGATTATGGCCTAACAGCCGATCGTATGGTCGAACTTGCCAAACAGCAACCCGGTTTTCTAGGAGTGGAATCGGCACGAAATGCGATTGGGATTACGGTTTCCTACTGGACCGATTTGGAAGCGATTACCCACTGGAAAAAAAATGTCGAACATACCATTGCCCGCGAAAAAGGACGTACCGACTGGTATCGCGTTTTTAAAGTGCGTATTGCCAAAGTGGAACGCGATTATGGTTTTGAAAAATAAAAGATAACAAACGAACAGATGAATAAAATTACCCTACTGTTTTTATTGACAGTTAACGTTCTTTTTGCACAAAAAAATAGTACAGTTGCCGAAATCGCCATACAGGTAAAACCCGGCACAACAGAAGAATTGGTATACGGTTTTGCCGAAGGTGATCAGATTTTGCTCACTTTTGAAGAGGAAAATGGAAAAAAGCTAAACGAAGTATCGGTTTCGGAATTTCCGGACATCCTTAAATTTAAAGCGATGGATGTCAAAAAAGTAAAAAAACAGGCCATTGTGGTGAATCATAAAGGGGTTTATAAATTCCTTTTTAAAAATACCGATAAGGAACCCAAACAGCTTTCGGTATTGATACAACGTATACCGGCAACTGAAGAAAACCGGAATTTCAATACGACGGTCAAATGGGTAACGGAACAGGACACGACCTGGAATTCGTTTACCAAAGAAGTTGTGGTGGGTTATGATACGTTATATGTTCGTAAAACCCGAAAGGTAGTTACTTTCGAAAAGAAATATGAGGAAATGGTGGTTGACAAAAGTCAGCGGGTGAGTGCCAAAACAAGTCTGGATCCGAGTCAATCGGGGATCTTTTTTGCACTACCGGGGAATACCATTACGGCAGACGAAACCAAAAAAGTAGTGGCCTGGGCATATTGGGTTGGCGTTGGAAAAGAAAGCAATGATTATTGGCAACAAAACCGTAAGGTTATCGTAGGCGCTGTTCAGGGCGCGACAACGATTTTTACCAGTCCGTTAGGTGGACTTGCGGCCGGAGCGGTGACCAACTTGGCGTTGCCGTCTATTGGGGAAGACGTGGAATATGCTTTGGTAAACGAAGAGAACAAAAAGTTATACCTTCAGGGAAAACCGATTAAATCCTACGATTTCGGAAAAGGAATTGCAACCTCGAAACGCTTTACCGAACTGGGAATGTTACAGGGGAAATTTTATGTGATGTTGAAAAATGACAACTACGTACAGCCTATCGATGTGAATGTAAAAGTGTCGGCTATTATAGAACATAAAAAGTTTAAAGAGGAGACCTATATGGACAAACAGATCAGTCCGAAATATGAAAAAAAGATATTGTCCGAACCGAATATCGTAACCCGGAAATTCCCGGCAACGTTCGATTATAAACGGAAATAGAAAGAGAATAAAGAGGAAAGAATAAAGAGAAAAGAGGCTGGAAATTCCAGCCTCTTTTTGTTTTACACCTGACAGGTTTCTAAAAAGCTGCTTTGATCAAAGCAGCTTTTTTTATTACGTGCTACACCTGACAGGTTTCAAAAACCTGTCAGGTGTGAAAAATAAGATTATATCTTTTTAAAGATCACAATTCCATTATGACCACCAAAACCGAATGCGTTACTCATAGCAACATCCACTTTTTTCTCAAGTGCCTGATTCGCTACGATATGAATGCCTTCCGGAATATTTGGATCAACGTCATCTAAATTGATGGTTGGCGGAATAATACCGTGATTAATCGCTTTAATCGATAGTATGGCTTCGATCGCACCGGCAGCACCTAATAAGTGCCCGGTCATCGATTTGGTTGCGCTTACGCTAAGATTCGGACTGTTAGCAAATACTTTTTTAACAGCGGTTAACTCACTCACGTCACCAACAGGAGTGGAAGTCGCGTGCATATTCAGATAATCCACCTGATCCGGAGTCAATTGCGCTTCTTCAAGAGCCAACTCCATCGCTTTAGCGGCACCGATTCCTTCCGGATGCGGTGATGTCATATGATAAGCATCGGCCGTCATTGACGCACCTACGATTTCCGCATAAATTTTAGCCCCTCTTTTTACCGCATGATCATAATCTTCCAGAATTAAGGCTCCGGCACCTTCACCCATCACAAACCCGTCGCGATTCACGTCAAAAGGGCGACTTGCCGCTGCCGGATCATCATTGCGGGTCGACATGGCTTTAAGGGCCGAAAAACCACCCATGGAAGCTGGCGTAATCGGTGCTTCCGAACCTCCGGTGATAAATATTTTGGCTTTACCCAGTTTGATATAGTTATACGCATCCATGATCGCGGTATTAGACGTCGCACAAGCCGAAACCGTCGTATAATTGATTCCGCGTAATCCGTATTTCATCGAGATCATTCCCGATGCCATATTGATGATCAATTTCGGAACAAAAAACGGACTAAAACGAGGTGTACCGTCGCCTAAAGTATAATCGCGTACTTCGTTTTCGAACGTCTCCATTCCACCTTGTCCAACGCCCCAAATCACCCCAATATCAAACGGATCGATAGTGGTTAAATCCAATCCGGAATCTTCCATTGCTTCAGCGGCACTATATAAAGCATACTGTGTAAACAAGTCACTACGCTTGATTTCGTTATGGGTCAGATAATTCGAAGGTGTAAAGTCCTTTACCTCACAGGCAATCTGCGATTTGAATTTCGAAGCGTCGAAACGCGTTATTTTGGAGGCTCCGCTAATTCCTTTGATACTGTTGTTCCAGAATTCGGCTACCGTATTTCCAATTGGGGTAAGCGCCCCAAGTCCTGTAATTACAACTCTTTTCATTATTAATGGTTTTCTACTGATAAGTATGTTTAAAAATCTACGTTTCCTGAATATTTTGCTGAATCACCTGGCAAACATCGTTTTGCAATACCTTGTTTAAAAGCAAAGAAGCCAATAACGACGACTGAATGCAATAGGCTTTTGCTTTTGGTGTTTCCGTAAAATGAAAACTACCATCGGCTTTGCCTTTTTCCAGTAAACCGGTGAGCCATTGAAGGATACTTTCGGCCATTTCTTTTAGCTTTTGCTGCATTTCGGGCGATAAGGTATCGTGTACCGGGGACAAAGCACCCATAAGACATACCCATCGATTTTCACGGGTTTTATTATGCATACAGGTATACTGATGCAGTTGCGTCTCATACGGTAATGATTCCCATGCGGCAATGGTTTCCAAAAACTTTTCCGTTGTATGATCAATTACAGCTGCGCCCAAATCCGATTTGGAGGGAAAATAGTAATGTATGGCCGCATTTTTAATGTTCAGTTCTTTGGAAATATCCGCATAACTAAATGCATTATAGCCTTTTGACCGGATCAATTCGTCGGCAAGCCGGATAATATGGGATCGGGTATCCTTCATCGGGACAAAGATATAAATTTTACTTATTAGTAAGTAAGTGTTGTGATTTATTTTATATCGGTACGCAACAAGTTGGTATATCCTTTGGCTAAGAGTCGGGTTTTATCGTGATTCCAGATTTCGCATTGGGCATTTACGATTTGTTTTCCTTTTTTGTTGATGGCTGTTTCGGCAATAATAACATCGTTTTCGCGTGCCGAAGCAAAATAATCGATCACATTATTAATCGTCGGATAAAAATATGGTTCATTATAGGAAATCAGCGTCGCACCGATCGCATCGTCTATTATGGCGGCGATAATACCACCGTGTAACGTGCGATACGGATTCGTCATTTCGTGACGTATCGTGTATTGGAAAACCAGTTTGCCTTCTTCGACTTCAAGCATCGTTGGTCGAAGCCAGTTCATAAAAGGAGATGGAGAAGTACTGACTTCCTTGCCAATATGTTGTTTTAAAAATTCAAAAGCGTCGTTTTTCATAGGATAAAATAAGATTAAAGTTTTTCGAGAACTACTGCCGATGCACCACCACCGCCATTACAGATTGCAGCGACACCATAACGGCCGTTTTCCTGTTCCAAAACGGAGATCAAAGTTGTGATGATTCGGGCGCCGGAAACTCCGATGGGATGCCCCATAGCCACCGCGCCACCGTATACGTTTACTTTTTCGGGCGCAAGACCTAGTATTTGCTGATTGGCCAGAATCACAGCCGAATAGGCTTCGTTGATTTCAAAATAATCGATCGTATCCAAGGTCAGATTTGTCTGTTCCAAGGCTTTTGGAATTGCAAGCGAAGGCGAAGTGGTAAACCATTCCGGAGCTTGTGCTGCGTCGGCATAACCGATAATTCGGGCTACGGGTTTTAGATTGTATTGCGCCACCGCCTCATCGGAAGCCAGTAAAATAGCACAGGCGGCATCGTTTAAATTACTCGCATTCGCAGCGGTTATGGTGCCGTTTTCTTCGAATGAAGGGGCTAGTTTTGCGATTTTTTCCGGGATGATTTTATAAATGTCTTCGTCCTGATCCATAATCCGGGTTTCCTTTTTGTCTTGTAACGTGATCGGAATTATTTCCTTTTTGAATTTACCCGATTGCGTGGCTTCAGTCGCTTTGCGATAGGATTCCAATGCATAGGCATCCTGTGCTTCCCGACTGATATTGAATTTTCGGGCGCAGATTTCGGCGGCATTTCCCATATGAAAATGATGATACGGATCGGTTAGTCCGTCTTTTAAAAGTCCGTCGGTTAGAGTATCGTGTCCCATTTTGGTACCTTTTCGGTGTTGGATATAATGCGGAACATTACTCATGCTTTCCATGCCTCCGGCCAATACAATTTGATCGATTCCCAATTGGATTTGTTGTGCGCCCAACATAACCGCTTTCATACCGGAGGAACAAACCTTGTTGATTGTTGTACAATCTGTTTTGTCCGGAATTCCGGCGGTTAATGCGGCTTGTCTGGCTGGCGATTGACCCAGATTGGCAGAAAGGACGTTTCCTAAATAGACGGAATCAATGGCAGTTGGCGGTACTCCGCTTTGTTCTACAAGTCCGTTTATGGCGATTTTACCTAGTTCGGTGGCACTTAATGCCGATAAGCTACCCTGAAATCCTCCTATAGGAGTACGTCGGGCTAAGATGATGTTTACATTTTTCATAAAATAGTTTTTATACCGATTGGTATATTTTTAAATAAAAAAAATCAGAGTTCCAGTATTAGTTTTCGCAGCGTATGCATAACGGAGCGATTATGGTTTAGTTTTCCAGTTAGTTTGATCATCATACGAGAACCTTCGATCAATGCGATGATTGCCAATGCATTTTCTTCGGCATCGGTTTCGGGTTTGAATTCGCCTTTTTCTTTTCCTTTGTTGATAAGATACGTCAGGGAATCTTTCCAATATAATAAGGCATTTTTAGCCGTCTCTTTTAACGCCGGATGCGTATCGTCTGCTTCGATAGCAGTATTCAGAATCGGACAACCGCCAGCCGGGAAATCGTGCTTGGCGAAATCTTCGTATAAATCCGGATAGCATAACAATTTGTCCCGATAGCTCTTTTGTTCAGCAATGGCGCGGATCACAAGGCTACTCACTTTATTCAGATTGTGTTCCAAAACGGCCAGCGCAACCTCGTCTTTGTTTTTAAAATTGCCGTAAATACTCCCTTTGGTCAAACCGGTTACACTGGTAAGATCCTGTAAAGAAGTACCCCAAAATCCTCTGGAATTAAAGACCGAAGCGGTTTTTTCGATAATAAATTGTCTGGTTTTTTCAGCTTTGCCCATTCGTACGGATAAAAAACAAATATATACCGATTGGTATTATTTCGCAATACTTTTAATTTAAAATTAGTATTTGGAAATGGTGTTTCGCCTATTTTTGTAGTGATAAAACCGCAAAAGACCATGAAATTATTCGATTATGCCCTTGATTTTAAAGCCATTTTTCCGGAATACGAAAACCGGTTTCCGTGGGAAATAACACCGCTAATTCCGGAAATCGTACAAAACTGGATTAATGCGTTACCGGAGGAAGAATATTATATCGACGGCACAATTGCGATCCATAAAACAGCGGTTATCGAAACGGGGGTGATTTTAAAAGGACCAATTCTGATTTCAAAAAACTGTTTTGTTGGCGCACATGCCTATTTACGCGGCGGTGTTTTTTTGGCCGAATCGGTAAAAATTGGTCCGGGATGCGAAATCAAAACCAGTATGCTACTTCCCGGTTCGGCTACGGCTCATTTTAACTTTATAGGCGATAGTATTATCGGAAGTTATGTGAATTTCGAGGCCGGATCCGTGATCGCGAATCATTATAACGAACGGGAAGACAAACAAATAACGGTTCGTATAGGCGTGGAAAACAAGGCAACCGGAGTCGAAAAATTCGGTGCTTTAGTCGGCGATTATTCTAAGATTGGAGCGAACGCAGTTTTATCACCCGGAACCATTTTAGATTCAAGGACGATAGTCGGGCGATTAGCATTAATTGACCAGCAATCAGGCCAATTGTGACCGTTTTCGCAACAACATATAGACTAAAGCAATAACCGCCATTACGGCTGTGGTATACATAATGATTGGAATTTTAGCGATGACATCCTGATAATACCATCCGGCACAAAGCGCACCAAGACCAATACCGGCTTCCAGTGCGATATACATCGTAGCCATGGCCTTTCCGCGATGATCAACATGACTCATATCGACGGTCCAGGCATTTAAAGCCGGTGATAGTATACCCGTTGCGATACCATAAATAGAAGAACCGATCATCAATCCGGTAAACGTATCGGCATAACCGATGACGGCTAACGAAACAAATAGTAAAACCAGTCCGATATTGATCACGCGGATGCGTCCGTATTGATCGGAGGCTTTACCGGCTATAAATCGGATCACTAAAGAGGCGATCGTATACACCATAAAAAACAAACCTTTATTCTCAATTCCCATATGCTGACTCCAATCCGGGATAAGGGTTAGTATCGCGCCATAGGCAATATAAGACAGGAAGGTAACAATAGCAGCCGGAAGTACTTCGATAGCAATAATATCCTTTCGAGAGATTTTTAAAATGGAAAAACGAAAGCGTTCTTTGTCCTTTAGTGTCTCTTTCATATTCATCAGAATCAGGATCGATAACAGCGCAAATAGGGAAGAGGCATAAAACAGTATATTCATCGAAAAATAGAGCTTTATCGAACTCCCGATTGCCGGTCCGATTGCCATTCCGGTACTAAAACAAAGTCCGTGTAATCCCAACGCTTCGCCCCAACGTTCTCTCGGAATAATATCGGCCACATAGGCAGCCGTAGCGGTAGGTTTAAAACCGGTTGAAAAACCATGTAGTAATCGCAGGAATAAAAAGCCGGAAACCGTACTTAAAATCGGGTAAAGGAAACCACAAACAAAGCAAACGATAGAACCGGTAGCCATAACGGGAACGCGTCCCATGGTATCGGTAAGCCGACCGCTAAAAGGTCGTGAAATACCGGCAGTAAGTGTAAATAAAGCGATGATCAAGCCTTTATATTCCGCACCGCCCATACTACTCAGATATTCCGGTAGTTCGGGGATAAGCATATTAAAACTGGCTGAAAATAATAAAGAGCTCAGGCAGACCAAGCCGAAGTGAATATTGTAAATGGGGTGGGATGGCTTAGTAATCATTTCCGATAAAGATTTTAAGCACGCAAAAATACGAACTAAATGCGAGACGATAAAAAATTGTCCGATCTATTTGGAAGCGTTGTGAGGTTATTTTTGATCATCCGATTTGTTAAAAAAATAAAACAGCTTGGGTTTAGTCGGATAAAAACGCATTTTTTGTAAGGTGATTTTGGTTATGTTTTAATTTTGTAAAGTTTTTTTAGTTAAAAAAATAGCGGAGTTAATTATTTTTTTTTATAATTTTAGGAGTAAGTTTCAACCATTAAAATTATAACTAATGAAAAAGTTAACGTTAACCCTTGCTGTATGCGGAATGTTATTCGCAACATCGTGTAAAAAAGAAACACCAAAACCGGAAGAAGAAACAATGGAAGTAGCGCCACCACCGGCACCTGCTGAAATGGAAGCCGACACCAACTCGGATATGGCGAAGTTGGAGGCCGACGTAAAAGCTGCAGAGAAGTCGTTGGAAGAAGCAAAAGCTAAAGGTGACAAAGCTGCCGAAAAACTGGCTCAGGAAGCTGTAGACAAAGCGAAAGCCGCTTGGGAAACAGCAAAAACCAAAACAGTTGAAGCGGCTCAGGACGTAAAAGATGCAGCTAATAAAGCGGCAGAAGACGTTAAAGCCGGAACCGAAAAAGCGAAAGAAGATGCTAAAAACGCTATGGATAAATTGAAAAAATAATTGGCATAAAAAAGAAATAAAAACCGGGATCTTGATTCCGGTTTTTTTATTGTTTTAATTTTAAGGTGTTGATAGATAGTGTTTTATTTATTTTTATTTAAATTTGAAAAGACTTTGGCGCTTGAAGTGTGCCGAATACGCAACAATAACCTAATAAACGAATGACTATGAAAAAAATACTACTTCTTTTTACAGGTTTGCTACTGGTAGCCTGTAGTGACGATGCGACTACGGTTGCGAGCGCTCCACAGGAACAGAATGTCAATTTCCAGTTGGTTGGAAAAGGAAACCTTTACGGCGGCAGTTCCGAAAATATCGGTCAGCAAAATTTAGTGATCAATTCACAAACGGAATGGAATGCGCTAAAAGCAGCAATGGATGCCGTTAATAATACGACCTACCAGTTTACACAAACGGATGTTGATTTTGAGCAATATCAGGTATTGGCCATTTTTGACGAAGTTAAAATGAATGGCGGATGGACAATCGATATCACGGATATTGCCGAAAACCAACAAAACCTGTTGGTTAATCTGGACAATATCAAAACAGGCGATGCGACTACCGTGATTACACAACCCTTTGAAATTGTAAAAATCAAACGCACTGTCAAACCGATCGTATTTGAATAACAAAAATCCGGAATAGTACTACCAATAAGATGAGCCGTAATGGCTCATTTTTATTTTAAGATAATTACAAATACGGCGATAATTGTGTAATTGTTGGAAACATAATGGTAAAGATTTGCGTATTCCGTCATAAATAATGATTTTAGCGTGGCCAAACCCACACCCATGAAAAACATTGCACTCGCCTTTTCCGGAGGCGGATTTCGCGCGGCAGCCTATAGTCTGGGATGTCTGTCGTATCTAAACAGAATTCAATACGAAGGAAAACCGTTATTGCATAATGTCCGTTATATTTCATCGACTTCCGGTGGTAGTATCACCAATTTATCCTACAGCACTTTTCTATTCGAAGGGAAAACGTTTGATGAGTTCTATGCCTTTCTGGATCAGCAGCTCACAGGTGAACAACTTTTGGGTGACGCTATCCGAACCCTGGACAACGCCGCTTCCTGGAAAGAACGACCGCATAAGAGTCGTAATTTGATCAATGCTTTTAGTCTGGTATACGACAAGATGTTTTCCGGAAAAACCTTTGGAGTGTTTTCGAAATCCGAAAAACCGGTACACCTGGAGGAAATCTGCGTGAATGCAACCGAATTTTCAAACGGATTACCGTTTCGTTTCCAGTCGCAAAATGCCGATAAAAAACGATCAGGTGGAAAAATTGGAAACCGCTATATCTATTTTACGCCAAAAGGAAAAACCGTAGCCGATGAGCTTAGATTGGCCGATATTTTAGCCTGTTCGTCCTGTTTTCCGTCCGGTTTTGAACCCATGTTGTTCCCGGAAGACTTTACAGGTCCGAATCTGACTAAAGAGGCGTTGGAAAATGCCATTGCCTATGAAGAAAACGAATATACGCTGTCGGATTACAACCGGGTGGATTTCCTGAAAAATAAAAATTTCGAACAAAAACAATTCGGAATCATGGACGGCGGAATTACCGATAATCAGGGAATCGGGTCTTTTTTAAAAGCGGATGAACGTCGGAAAAAAGCGGATAAATTCGATTTGTTTATCAGTTGTGATGTGAGTAGTTATCTGATGGACGGTTATACGTTGCCGGTGTATAAAAACCGTTGGTATAATGGTTTTTCGCTTCGCAGCATCGGAACGCTGCTTTTTCTGCTGGCATGCGTACTTCCTTTGATGCTGGTTTTGATTGACAATTGGAAACCGTGGCACTATATCGTGGGAACGCTGACCGGAATTTTTTCGACCGTAGTGATCGGATTTATGGTTTCAAAAATGATAAAAGCGGTCCGAAAACCTTCCGAAACCGGATCCTGGAATACGGTGTTTAAAAAATACAGCAGCATATTGTACCGACTGCGTTTTGATATTTTAAAGCACATGTTGTTGTCGCGAGCCAAATCGGTCTTTATTTTGGCCAATGATGTATATCTGAAACAAATCCGACGGATGTATTACGATCGTTTGTTTACGGATAAAAAATACCGCGATAAAGTCATTCAGAATACCATTTACGATCTGAGCCGAACCAATTTTAATACCGACGATGTTTCCATCGATCCGTTATATCCGTCACAAAAGTTAATTGCAGTAGCCGAAAAAGCCCGTACGATGAGTACGACTTTATGGTTCGATTCCCGTCATCAGTCCGAGAAAGTAAAAGAAAGTATTATCGCCACCGGACAGTTTACCACTTGTTATAACCTGTTGCAATACCTGAAAAAAATAAAGGAAACGGATAAAACGCCGGAAATTATCGAATTGGAAGCCGTGTTAAAATCCGATTTTGATGCCTTTAATACAACCCCGTTTTTTATGATCGCGGCTACGGCAACTTCGTAATAAACTGGACAGAACGTTGTAAAGCGGTGGTTCCGGCTTTATGGTCGAGATCAAACTGGTACTCGTGTGGTAGTTTCGGAGTATAGGCATTCGGAAAAAACAAGGTGTCGACCGGAACGCCCAAATGACCTAGATGACGAGCCAATACCTGAGATTGAAACAATAAATCATCTCCGTTTCCGGCCGAAATAAAGGCTGGTGGAAAATGTTTTGTGAGGTATTGATTTACCGAAGCGGTTTTAAAATAAGCATCCGTCAGAAAATCTTTTGTACCGCTATACGACCATAATATAGGTCGGGCGAGCCCTTTAAATCCGGTTTCCACATCGGTTTTTCCAATGTCATATGGCCCGCAATACAAAACCAATCCGGCGATAGGACAAACCGGAGTTTTTGGAACAATCCCCAGTAGTTTGGCATACTCCGGCGATGTAAGTAAAGCGGCGGTTTGTGCTGCGATTTGCGCTCCGGCCGAGTCACCTGCCAAAATCATTTTCGCAGTGCGGATATGCAATCGTTGTTGGTTTTGCATCAGATAGTCCAAGGCTGTATTCAATTGGCGCACCGGACCGGGATAGACTACAGATGGTGCCAGTGCATAGTCAATACTAACCACCGAAAAGCCTTTTGAGGCCAGTATTTTACAATAATTAGCAACCTGTTTTTTATTTCCGGAAAGCCATCCGCCACCGTGAATCCAGACAATGGATGCGCTTATGACTTGGTTTTCGGGATAATATACGTCCAGAAGCGCTTCCGGATCGGTTGGATCATAACATTGATTCTGTATTGTGGTAATACGATCCGGAACGTATTTTTCCAAGGCTTCCGACTTTTTATCGGCGCCGTAATCAAACGCATAGCGGAGTAAAAGCGCCGTAGGCCACGGACTGATTTTTGAAGTAGCATAGCCGGCAATACCCAAAACCAGCAGGGTTCCCAATAACCATAAAATGACTTTTTTACTATTCATGGCGAAGTAACGGTTAGAATTACTTTTAATCCGGATTTCCGGGATACATTCCGGAGTTACACAAATATAGCATTTCTGTTTTTCCTGTTAAAATTTGTTACTGTAACGAAAACAAGGTACATTTAAGGTAAAATCCGGCTTTCATGACTCTGGAAGAATTGATCAATCAGTGGAGCACCTTATTTTTAGCAATTTATTACCTGATCGTAATAGCGGTTTGCTGTATCGTTATATACAATACCAAATCACCGGCCAAAGCATCAGCCTACCTGCTTTTGGTTACTTTCCTTCCGGTAGCGGGTATTTTTGTTTACTTTTCTTTCGGATTTAATTACCGGAAACGGGAAATCTATTCCAAAAAAATCATAAAAGACGATAATTTACTGGCGCAGGTAATCCGGGCGGTTAATGATAATTCCAGAAAGATACTGCAAAACAAACCGGAAGCTTTTGGCAATTTCGACAGTGTAGCGAAGATGGTTTTAAAAAATGAAAACAGCCTGATTTCCGATACGAATTGTGTCGACTTATTGATCAACGGGGAACAAAAATTTCCGCGATTGCTGGACGATATAGCCGCGGCCGAAAAAAACATCCATCTGGAATACTATATCTACGAAGACGATGAAACCGGAAATGCGATTGCCAACCTGCTTATCCGAAAAGCCAGAGAAGGTGTAGCCGTACGCTTTGTTTATGACGCTTTTGGAAGTTCCGGAATCAAAAAACTGGCGCGTCGGCTACGGGAAAACGGCGTCGAAGTCTATCCGTTTTATAAAATCATTTTTTCATTGCTCGCCAATCGTGTTAACAACCGGAATCACCGGAAAATTGCCGTTATCGATGGTAAAATAGGTTATGTAGGCGGGATCAATGTAAGCGACCGCTATATAAACGATTCCCGGTTTGAAAATGATTATTATTGGAGGGATGCCAGTATTCGTATAGCCGGAACCGGCGTTTACAACCTGCAATATACGTTTCTGAGTGATTGGAATTTTGCATCCGGACAAACCTTACAACCGGAAGAATGCTTTTTCCCATCGGGATTAAACCGCGAAAAACCAGGTAATACGATTGTACAAACGGTGGTGAGCGGAGCCGATTCGAAGATGCCGTCCATTATGCTGTCGATGGCGCAAAGCATTGCAGTATCGCGAAAGGAAGTGTTGTTAACGTCACCGTATTTTATTCCGGATGAAACCCTGTTAAATGCCATTAAGGTCGTCGCGTTAAGCGGTGTTCCGGTTAAAGTATTGGTGCCGGGTATTTCCGATTCGAAAATAGTCAATGCCGTATCGGCTTCGTATTACAAGGAACTGATGGAAGCCGGAGTAGCGGTGTATCGCTATCAGAAAGGCTTTGTACACGCCAAAACAATGGTTTGCGACGGACAATTTAGTATGGTGGGTTCGGCCAATATGGACTATAGGAGTTTCGATCTGAATTTTGAAGCCAATGCGATTATTTACGATACGACCATAGCGGAAGCTTTGCGCGCTCAGTTTTACAAAGATCTCGACGATTCCGAGCAGATTGATCCGATACAATGGCGAAAACGATCCCGAATGCAAAAATTTAAAGAACGTCTGGTACGTTTGGCCGCTCCATTAATGTAACTGATCGTTATAAAAAGAGGATCATCGGAAAATTAATATCCAAACTGTCAAATGCTGTACCTTTGTAGTAAACTCCAGGCCTATGAGTAGAATAGCTATTTTTAGTGATGTACATGGAAACCTTCCGGCTTTAAAAGCCATTTTAACCGATTTGGATCTGCGAAAACCCGATCAGGTATATTGTTTGGGCGATCTGGTCGATTTTGCACCCTGGCCGAATGAAGTCATCGAATTATTGCGAAGCCATCGCATTCCTTGTATCATGGGAAATCACGACGAACGCATTGCTTTCGATTATCCGGTGATTCCGTTGAAAAAACACTCCGAAGACGAAACCCAGGCACGGATACAAGCTGTTGATCATACCCGAGATACCATTACGCCCGGAAATAAAGACTTTTTAAGTAAGCTACCACAAAAAATCAGGCTGACGTTTACGCAACAGGAACGCGAGCTTGCGCTTTTACTGGTACACGGTAGTACAAGGAGTAACGAGGAATATATTTATGAAAACCATAATGAGGCCGATCTGTACGACATGATGGCGCAGGAAAATACCGATATTTTGGTTATGGGACATACGCACCAATCGTATATCCGAAACATAAAAGCAGGAGAAGCTACTGAAAAACTGGCCTTGAATTGCGGTTCGGTGGGACGTTCCAAAGAAGGCGAATCCATGGCAACCTATTTGTTACTGGACATTGGAACGACAACGGTAACCGTAGAAATCATCAAATTGCCGTACCCGGTCGAAGAAACGGCCGATGCGATTATGGCAAGCGGTATTCCCGATTTTTACGCCAATTTTCTATTGTTACAACGTTAGGAAGTGGTTATTCGAAATTGTCGTAATACGTAAAATCTTTACTGATCATTCCATTTTCAATAGTGAAAATAGTACAGATCGGAAGCAGGAACCGGGATTTATCCGGTGCTGTACCACTCGAAGTAAACTCTACTACCACATGATGTTCTCCGGCCAGATAAATCGTCGAAACGCTATCTTTAAGATCGGGGAACAGTTGCGCTAATTCCGTATATTTTTTAATGATCTGATAACGGGATTGCTTTACGACTTCCGGACCGAGCGACGGATCCCGAAATTCGGCTGTTTCGGTATACATTTCGGATAATTTTACCCAATCGTGCTTGTTAAAATAGTCGAAATACTGTTGGATCAGTTTTTCGTTTTGGTGTAACGTTTCTTTTCGATCTGTTTTTTTATCGGAACAAGACACCATTACCACTAAGGCGAACAAGGCTAAGACAAGATTTTTCATAAGCGTATCGATTAGATATAATTGTAAAAGTCACAGAAATTTAGTAATTTAAAACCAAATAAAAGTTTCTTCTGACAGGAAATTTTGAATTTGGACAGGCAAAAGAAGAAATAAGGAGCTGTATTCACTTTTAAATCGATCGATATGGAAAATCAATTGTTCAAAAACATTAAAAATGCTGTAAAACATTGGTATTTATCGCTTATTGTAGGTATTCTGTTTCTTTTATTCGGATTCTGGATTTTAAAAACGCCACTGGAATCCTATGTAACGCTGGCACTGTTGTTTGGTGTTGTTTTTTTAGTAAACGGAATCTTCGAAATTATTTTCTCCATTAGCAATCGGAAAGAAATCGACAACTGGGGCTGGATATTAGCCGGCGGGATTATCGATTTATTGTTCGGAATTGTATTGGCATCCAACGTAGGATTGTCGATGGCAGTATTGCCGTTTTATGTAGGTTTTATACTGTTGTTCCGTTCGGTTGCGGCTATGGGCTATGCTTTCGACCTGAAAGGCTTTGGTGTGCGGGACTGGTATTGGTTATTGTTACTCGGAATTCTGGGATTGATCTTTTCGTTTATTATGATCTGGAATCCGATTTTTGGTGGAATGACCATCATCATCTGGACGGCATTGGCTTTTATTACCTATGGTCTTTTTAGAATTATCCTGGCTTTTAAACTACGCCGACTACACACTTTAGGTAAAAAGTATTTTGAAGAATAATACTTTTACGGTCAATTGTTTATAAAATTTCAGAATTGTTAAATAGAAGCGAAGAAAAAGCAAAATCAATTTGTATAAAATGTTTTTTTCGTAATTTTAATAGACTGATTTAAAACAAAAATTATGGCAAATAAACTCAATATAGTACTGGTTCACGGTGCGTGGGGAGACGGTTCTCATTGGAAAAATGTCATCCCCGAATTGGCAATGGCGGGACATACGGTCGTGGCGGCACAAAATCCGCTAACGGCATTGGCCGATGATGTAGAAACCGTAAAACGCCTGGTTGAATCTTTGGATGGTCCGACGCTTTTGGTTGGCCATTCGTATGGCGGCGTAGTTATTACCGATGCCGCGGCAAAATGTCCGGACGTGGTAGGTCTGGTGTATATTGCGGCTTTTGCGCCGGATGAAACCGAAAACCTAAAATACCTGCTGACAAAAGATGCTGTTCCGGCAGGAGGCGCTCATATTTACCCGGATGCGTACGGCAATTTCTGGATTAAGAGAGACAAATTCCGGGAAAGTTTTGCGCACGATTGTTCCGAAGCGGAAGCCTTGGTTATGGCGGCAACCCATAAGCCCACATCGGGCAGATGTTTTGAAGACAAGCCCACAACCGTAGGGTGGAAGCGATTGCCGGTTTGGTATCAGATTTCGGAAAGCGACCAGATGCTGCCACCGGTGACCCAACATTTTTTTGCCGAAAGGATGAATGCCAAAACCTTGTCGCTGGATGCCAGTCACGCCTCAATGGTTTCCCATCCGCATGAGATTGCCAAACTGATATTGCGAGCGGTTAAAGAACTGGAAAAGTAATACCCAGACAAAATAAAAACACCCGGATTACCGGGTGTTTTTATTTTTAGCATTAATGGTGTAGATAATTGCTTGGACCTCCGGTGCCTTCAATCGATTCCGGCAATATACCATAGCGATTTCGCAAATCGACTTTGCCCAGATTTTCGCCGGTTTTTACGTCGACTACCGTAATCGTACCGGAATTCAGATTGGGTAGATTGAGCAGGTTATTCTGAACCGCAACCACCTCTCTTCCGGATTTTGTTTTAAAGAAAACCATATGATGCGCCCCTTCATCGGCGTCCAGTGTTCGCAACAGTTTTAACGTTGGCAATTTGCTGATGTCGAATACCAAGACTTTTCCGGGTTGTCCGAAACTAACGTAAAGTTGTTTGTTATTGTCCATATACATTTCCAGAGCCCATCCCAATCCCATAGCCGAACCGTCGAATGCTTTTGTAAAGGCATCGTATTTACCGGTAGTCGCATTATAGGGAGCCATCCAGATATCGCCGCCAAGCATCGTCGTAGCCAAGGCAAATTTCGGAAACTGACCTCGCAGTAATAAAACCTCCACCGGACTGGACATATCCGTCGGACTATCAGCAACGGTATAGGTTTCGATCATTTCGTACGTATTTAAATCGATTAAGGTGCACGTATTCCCCACGCCGGAAGTCAGATCCGGATGTATCGTTGAGGTAACCATCATGAGTCCTTTTTCTTCACTGATCGAAATACCATGTGGATACATAATAAACTTGTTTGGGTTGACATCAATAGAACCGGATATTGTTTTGATCAATTGGTTATTGGATGCGTTAAAAACCCCCACACTTCCGCCTTTCAGGCTTCCGTCGCCACCCATAAAGGTTACAAAATAACGATTGTCGCTGGTAAAGAAAATATCTTCTCCAACGGTACTGGTACCGGTATTAATAGGAGTGGCATTAACCAACGTAGGCAAGCCATTGGCATCTTCCACCGTACGGATCTGATACAAATAACTGCCACCTAAAGCGGTAGTGTAGAGTCTTTGGGCAAAATAATCGTAATAGATATGATGCGGAAGTACGCCTACACCCAATTCCAGTTTACTACTGATATTTCCGAAGTTGGGTGATTCGGGATCGAGCTCGATTACGGCCATACCGTCTGATCCGCCGCCAAGATGCCGATAGTCGATAAAAAACATGGAATCGTGGTTGTTATTTTCCGGATCGTGATCGTGATGACATCCTGAAAGGGTCATCAAAGACAAAAGCAATAACGCTGAAAGTGATTTTTGTACCATAAGTAATAGTGATTTGGGATTAATTGGGATAACTAAAATACACAAAATGTGATTATTTTAAAATAAAATTAAAAAACAATGGTTCTTTTTGAGAATATTTTATATTTTTAAATTTATTATTTAGTTGTCTTTTTTACAGTGTTTTAGCGTATTAAGGGAAAGATTCGTACGGTTAGCAATGTGATTAAGTGGAAATACGCGATTGATAAAACGGGTATTTATACTTGGTGGTTAAGTGTTTGTATTTGTGAAATTTATACTTTTTTAAATGGAGTATGGACATATCAGTAGCTTATTTTCGGTTATAGGGATACCAGGTTTTGAATAAATAATAAATAATCTCATTTTGAGAATAAAATAATTGCCCCAAATCTTTCATTAACGTAATAATTTAACTTGTTATAATATGGCTTATTTAAATTCACCGAGACTTACCTTTTCGGGGAAGTTTCAGGCAGATCCTTCCACGGTAAACAATGATGTGAATCATTACAACAATGAGACCTTCCAGCCCAGCTATCAGGAATATGGGGCAGGAGGAACGAATGGTTGGTGGAATCCGGACGGAACCGGAAACTGGCGTCTGATCGATTGTGTGATCACTAGTGTGACCTATAAGGACGGTACTACCACCAGCGATCCGAATGCCGATCCGATTATCGGAATGAGTATTATGGATGCCAACAGCCGGGTGGCCGGAAAAATTGTCGATCTGGATCCTCAACAACAATCGGTTTCTCAGATTTGGGGAATGATCGTTAGAATTGGACAGGGCGAAACCGATTTTGTAAAAGGAAATTTCGAACCGATTGCCTTTAACGACATTTGGTGGAATCGTTCAACCACTGAAAAAGGATCTGGAGGCGCATCGGCCAGCTATCAGTCGGTTGTGACAGACCTGCAATGGTCGGAAGTAGAAAGTAAATCCCGTTATCTGGAAGAATTAAGAAGTGAAAGTCCGGATCGCTTATCGATGAAATTCAACGTGGATGTGTTTAATCAGATACACGATTCCGCCCATTTTACGATTGGCCGAATAGTGGGAAGTATCGGACCATCGCGTCTGGATGAACCAAAACACTTTCTTATGGGAAGACAATTCGTTTCCGATCTTACCTGTAACAGTGGAATGTATATGCCATTGAGCACCTCCGTATATGTGGCCAATGGATTACTAGAGGAAGAAACCAAACAATTTATTCTGGATCTTGGAAATTTTCTGCAAACAAAAGGCCCGGAAGGAACAATTGCAGAATCACGCACATTGGTTCTAGCTGCAAACATTGGGGGTGAAGATTATGTTCCGCTGGGAGAGCTCAACTTTAAGCTACCAAAATGGTATGAAAACAGAGGTGGTTTGGTTAAGATCAGGCTAAATGACGAGCAGGTGGATATGGTGAGAAATTGCCCATTGGCAATCATGAACCAGCTACCGGACGGAAGCTTATCGCCTTTAGTTAAAGAACTTACCCATTATGTAAGAGCCGATCAGTTTGTATTCCGAATGAATCCGGGAGAAGAAAGCACCATCGATTTTTTTGCAACCAATTTAGGGCAGCCAATGGACAATCAGGTGGTTATTTGTCAGTTTCAGGATAGTTTGATCAATATCATGGGACAAGGAGACGGAACTCCGGTTACTTCGTCGCCCAATATTCTTGCTTTCGAATCCAATGTGGTGACCGATAAAAATGGAAAAGCGACAGTAAGCGTAAAAGCGTCCAATCCGCAAAACCCAAGAGGCTTTATCGATGGACAGGTTTATGCGTTATGGTATTACCTGGATGGCTATCCGACGGTCGATTTCACGTTTAGCATGGAAAATAATAATCCTGTTGTAACGCCGGCAACGTTATCCGGTATCGATCCGACGAACTTTATCAGTATTCTGGTTTTCGATGCCATTCAGCAGGAGATCATTGCCAAACCGGATTGGGACAAAGACGTGCAACCCGTAATGCAGCAATATGCCAATTTGTATCCGTTAATGTCCAAAGGGATTTTCAATTTGGCCAATAGAGAAGTGGTTGATAACAATGCCAAACTACTGCGATTTGTTTTCGATCTGCCAAGAGAAGACCCGAACCATATGCCGGTAACCCGTGACCTTTCGAGAGACAAAAAGCAAATGATACTGAATTATCTCGACAGTGTTATAGAAGAAAATGCGTTGGTCGAATTATCGACGGCAGAACGTATCATCCAAAGGAGCTAAAACAAACAAAACAAACAACAAAACAAAAAACAAACTACTCATGATCTATCTTAAAAATATACGAATAGAAACGATTGATGATGTCAGAAAGGCACTTCAAACGGCAATAGAGCTGGAACATTCTACGATTCCACCATACCTGACGGCGATGTTTACCCTGTTTGAAACCGGGAATGACGAGATTTCAAAATTAATCGGATCGGTTGTAGTAGAAGAAATGCTGCATTTATCCATCGCTTGTAACTTACTGAACGCCATTGGAGGGAAACCCGTATTAAACCAACCCGGTTTTATCCCAACGTATCCGGGACCACTTCCGGGAGGCGTTGATACCGGACTGATTGTGCCGATCGCGAAGTTCACAAAAGACCTGATGAAAGATGTTTTTATGGCGATTGAAGAACCGGAAGATCCGATCAAAATAAAAAGTTTTATGATGATGAAAGGAGCAGAAGATAAGCTGACTATCGGAATGTTTTACGATAAAATTGCCAAACAGCTTACATTTCTGGAAGCAGAAGCAAAACTGAAAGGTAAAACCATCTTTACAGGCGATTCGACGTATCAGATGACCAATGAAAAATGGTTCCCAGCCAAAGAATTATTCCCGATCACGGATTTATTGGCCGCATTAAGAGGGATCAATATCATTGTGGATCAGGGAGAAGGAACCAGTACCGATCCATTTATAAGTGAAAAAGATTTAGGACCGGACGAAGCCGCCGAACCGGCACATTATTACCGTTTTGAAGAAATCTATAAAGGTAGAAAACTGGTAAAAGATCCGAATGCCGAAAGCGGATATTCGTATTCCGGTGATCCGATTCCGTGTGACGAATCAAAAATCCCGAATATGGCCATAAATCCTAAAATGAGCGATTATCCGACAGATTCTTCCGCTTATGTAAACAGCAAATTCTTCAATTATACCTATACCAACCTGTTAAACAGTTTGCACATCACGTTTAACGGTGCACCGGAAAAAATTGACATGGCAATGGGACTGATGTATTCGCTGCGATTATACGCTTTGCGATTATTAAAACTGCCGAGTCCGAATCAGCCGGGATATACCGCCGGACCAAGCTATGAATATATCACAAACGATAATTTAACGCCAAGTGAAAAAGACATGTACATGGCAAACAGAGTAAATGTTTAATATAAAATTCCGAACAGATGTATAAAACGGCAGAAATTACAGCACACCAGGTCATACTGGAATTGTTGCAGGACACTTTACCGGAAGTCCAACGCAGCTGGTTCGACGCCAACATAGGTTCTAAAAATAGAGATGAACTGGGAAACCAGTTCATTTCCTTATTTAGTTTGGTTCCCCGTTATATCACGCCGGACGTACCGGAATACAAACCGGAAGTCCTCAGCCGACTGGAAAAACTGTATCCCGGATTTGCTGCTTCAGAATGGAATAACCAACAATTGTGCAGGGTATTTTTAATGGTTAATCTACCTCTGGAAAGAAATGAAATCATCCTGAAATTGCTATTCGAAACAGCCGATATAAAAGAACTGATAACCCTATACAAAGGCCTGTATTTTCTTGATAATGCAGAAGATTTCACCTTGCGGATGCAGGAAGGTGTACGCACCAATATGACCGATGTTTTTGAAGCCATAGCCCTGCATAATCCGTATGCCTACCTGTATTTACCCGAAGATGCCTGGAACCAACTGGTTTTAAAAGCCGTTTTTACCGCGAGACCCTTATTCCGTATTTATGGTCTGGATTTGCGGGCAAACGAAAAACTGGCTTTTATGCTTCACGGATACATTCACGAACGCTGGTCGGCGGGAAGAGCCGTAACGCCCGAAATATGGAGAGGAATCGAAGGTTTTGTCGATGAGGTTATCGAAACCGATCTGTATAAAGTCATGCAAACCGGAACACCGCTCGAACAAGAAGTAGCCGCCAAAATTCTGGAAAACCACGGAAGATGCTGGAACGAAATAGGAGCCGATTATCAGGCATTGATCAGCAACGCATAACACACCATTACAAATTACTAAAAAAGAAAAACGATGTATTTTATAGACCCACATATTCACATGGTATCCAGAACAACTGATGATTACCAGGCCATGCGCGCAGCCGGAATAGTAGCCGTAATCGAACCCGCTTTTTGGTTGGGACAACCCCGAACCGAAGCCGGATCGTTTAAAGATTATTTCAGTACGCTAATCGGTTGGGAACGCTTCCGCGCGTCGCAATTTGGAATCAAGCATTATTGTACGATGGGACTCAACTCCAAAGAAGCCAATAACGAAGCACTGGCCGAGCAGGTAATGGAATTATTACCGTTGTTTGCCGGAAAAGAAGGCGTAGTTGCCATTGGCGAAATTGGGTATGACGACCAAACACCTGCAGAAGACAAATATTTCAGACAACAAATAGAACTGGCGTTATTGTTTAACCTTCCGGTAATGGTGCATACGCCACACCGCGACAAAATCAACGGAACCATCCGAAGTATGGATGTACTCGAAGAGCACGGTATTCCGCCCCATATGGTTGTAATTGATCATAACAACGAAGAAACCGTAAAACACGTATTGGATCGAGGTTACTGGGCTGCATTTACCATTTATCCGAATACCAAAATGGGGAACGAACGAATGGTTGAAATCGTAAAACAATACGGTTCCGAAAGAATTATTGTCGACAGTTCAGCCGATTGGGGAGTAAGCGATCCGCTATCCGTACCCAAAACAGCCGCTTTAATGCTGGAAAGAGGTATATCCAAGGAAGATGTACACCTGACCTGCTATAAAAATGCCTTATCGGCCTATTCGCAAAGCGGACAAATGAAAGAAGACGACTGGAAAAAAGAAATGATCGTAGAACAGTCGGCTTTGTATGACGGTAGCGGAATCCTGAGAGGACAGGATGCTAAAGTGATATCGTTTTCGAATATCGTTGATAATTAATAGGTACTATGAAATTATATTATTATCTGACGTTAATGCGCCCGGCCAATATCATGACGGCTTTATCCGATATTTTGGGCGGCGTGGCAATTTCCGGTTTCCTTATCGCAACCGATTGGGAAACAACGTCGTGGAGTAGTGTCGGATGGTTATTGCTGGCTACCATTGGCCTTTATGCCGGTGGAATCGTTTTTAATGATGTTTTCGATCTTAAAGAAGATCGTATCAATCGTCCGGAAAGGATTTTACCAAGCGGAAAAGTCTCCGTTACAGAAGCAGTCGTATTAGGAATGTTGCTTTTTGTTATCGGAATTATAGCCGCCTTACTGGTTTCGGTAACCAGCGGTATTTTAGCTTTGATCATTATGGTATTGGCTTTAACATACGATATAATCGGTAAACACCATTCGTTTCTGGGACCATTAAATATGGGACTTTGCCGGGGCGGAAATTTATTACTCGGCATGAGTATTATGCCCGAAAATATGTTCCGTGACTGGTATGTAGTGATCATCCCAGTCTTGTTTATTGCTGCGATAACATTAACCGGACAAAAAGAAGTAAGTGGAAACAACAAAACCTCCATTTTGCTTGCCATGCTTTTGGACGCGGTAGTCGTGGTGCTATTTATCGGGATAAGCCAATACGGTAATCTCAATTTAAAAATTGCCGCACCGTTTCTGGTACTTTGGTACGGTGTTAACTTTTTTGCCAAGTATAAAGCCTATAAAAACAACCAACCCGATTGGATCAAAAAAGCCGTAAAAACAGGCGTATTGTCACTAATCGTACTCAATGCCTGTTATATCGCCGGATTTGCAGACTGGAATTATGCACTTCCGGTTTTATTGTTATTGCCATTATCCGTTTTACTGGCGCGGAAATTTGCCGTAACCTGATGTCCAATTTAATACGATGACTTATGTATAAAGCCCAAAATATCCGTCAGCATTTTCAGGTAGAATACCACTACGATGTTGTTTTTACCCGAAATGTCTTTAAAACCGACAATAAAGAACTAATCAACATCATTAAAACCGATAATCCCAAAATAGTGGTGGTTATCGAAAGAGATATCGCTGTTTATCATCCGAACATCATTAACGACATATCCGATTATTTCCAGTTGCACACTGTCGATAGCAGTATATTGATTGTACGAGGCGGTGAAAACATTAAAAACGACGATCATACTATTGAAGAAATATTACAGTTAATTCACAACAACCAAATCGACAGGCATTCCTATCTGATTGCCATTGGAGGTGGCGCCGTACTGGATGCCGCCGGATATGCCGCTGCAATCGCACACCGCGGGATTCGTCTGATTCGCGTTCCGACTACGGTATTGTCGCAAAACGATTCGGGTGTAGGCGTAAAAACCAGTGTCAACTACTTTGGGAAAAAGAACTTTCTGGGAACCTTTTCGCCGCCGTATGCTGTTATAAACGATTCCTGTTTTTTGGAAACGTTGGATGACAGAAACTGGCGTTCGGGAATTTCGGAAGCGGTAAAAGTAGCCTTGATTAAAGACGCGGCTTTTTTTAACTGGATTGCACAAAATACCGAGGCGTTAAACGAACGGAATATGTCGGTTATGGAACAATTGATTTTCCGTTGTGCCCAATTGCATATCGAACATATCGGAACGGCAGGTGATCCGTTTGAAAAAGGCTCGTCACGACCGTTGGATTTCGGACATTGGGCCGCCCATAAACTCGAATATTTGTCCGGATATGAAGTGCTTCATGGAGAAGCCGTTGCTATTGGAATCGCACTGGATGCGGTATATTCCTATAAAACCGGACGACTGCAAGAAGATGCGTTACAACGCATTCTGACCTGTTTAACAGATTTAGGCTTTGATATTTTTCACACTTTATTATCGGATGAAACCCAAACGGAAATCAATCCGCTATTGTACAAAGGACTTGAAGAATTCAGAGAACATCTGGGAGGAGAACTCACTGTCATGTTGTTAAAAGGCATCGGAAGTGGTGAAGAAGTGCACCATATGGAAAAAACGATCCTTTCGCAGGCAGTTCAATATCTGGCAAAATCGAATGTTCTAATTCAGGAATAAAATGAAAATCAGGAACAACGCCCATTTGAGTTATTGTACCAACATTCATTCCGGGGAAACCTGGGAGGAAGTGTTTGCAAATTTAAAGCGCTATACGCTCGACGTAAAATCGAAAATGGCCGTAGGAAAACCTTTTGGAATCGGATTGCGATTATCCAATGAAAGTGCGTTAACATTACAACAGGAAGAAAACCTGACAGCGTTCCGGCAATGGCTGTTGGAAAACGATGTTTACGTATTTACAATTAACGGTTTTCCGTATGGCAATTTCCACAAACAGGAAGTAAAAGACCGCGTGCATTCGCCCGACTGGTTACATCAGGAACGAGTGGATTATACCCGTTTATTATTTGACCTGTTGGCACAATTGGTTCCAAAAGAAATTTGCGGAGGCATATCCACTTCGCCACTTTCCTATAAATACTGGTTTAAAGAGGAAACGGAACGGGAAGAAGCCAAAAAGAAAAGTTGTCTGCAGCTGATTACTATTGTAACGCATCTGATCGGTTTGCAAAAAACAACCGGAAAGAAAATGCACCTTGATATCGAACCGGAACCGGACGGATTACTAGAAAATACCGATGATTTTATTGATTTTTTCCAGAACTACCTGTTAAAAGAAGGCGTAACCGAATTGGTAAAAAAGATAAAATGTACCGGAGCAGAAGCGCGCAATTATATCCGCGAACACATCCAATTGTGTTATGATGTTTGCCATTTTGCTGTCGCTTTTGAAAAACCGGAAGAAGTAATCCGCATCATGGAAGCCAACAGGATAAAAATCGGAAAGATACAAATCAGTGCTGCTTTAAAATGCGATATAGCCTCCGAAGCAGACCGGGAAGCACTTTCCGCACGCCTGCAACAATTTGACGAACCGGTTTATTTGCATCAGGCGGTAATCCGGACTAAATCGGGAGCCTTATTAAAATTTCCCGATCTAAGACAAGGTATCACCAACATGATGGAATGCGATTCCGAAGAACTTCGAACCCATTTTCATGTACCGATATTTCTGTCGGATTATCAGGGATTACAGTCCACACAGGAAGACATTAGTAAAGCGTTGCAACTTTGGTCGAAAAAACCGTATTCGACCCATCTGGAAGTCGAAACCTATACCTGGGACGTATTGCCATCGCAACTGCAAATGCATTTAACCGATGCGATACACCGGGAACTATCCTGGGTTTTAATGCAGCTTGAAACAGAACATTCAACCGTAATAAAAGCAGTAAAAAATGCAGCAAACAGCAGTCATAAACATAGTAGGGCTTACGTCCGGTTTACTCAATAACGAAACACTTTTTTTAAGCCGATGGATAAAAGAAAAAGCGGCTAAAAGTAGTATAGAGCCGGTTTTTCCGGCTTTAACCTGTTCGGCACAGGCCACCTATTTAACCGGGAAATGGCCATCGGAACACGGTATCGTGGGTAATGGATGGTATTTTCGGGACGAAGCCGAAGTAAAATTATGGCGGCAATCCAATAAACTGGTTCAGGCACCCAAAATCTGGGATAGGGCCAAAGCGATCAATCCGGAATTTACCTGTGCCAATATGTTCTGGTGGTATAATATGTATTCCAATGCCGATTTTTCGGTAACACCACGACCGCAATATTGGGCCGACGGACAGAAAAAACCGGATTGTTACAGTCAACCGGCAGATCTTCGCGATCGCTTGCAGCAAGCGTTGGGAACCTTTCCACTTTTTGATTTCTGGGGACCGAAAACCTCTGTAAAGTCCAGTAAATGGATCGCCGATGCTTCCAAATTGGTACAGGAATGGCATAATCCGACATTAATGTTGATCTATCTTCCGCATTTGGATTATTGTTGTCAGAAATTCGAACAGGGATCGTCGGAAATTACGAAGGATATCAAAGAAATTGATGCTGTTTGTGAAGACTTGATCCTGTTTTTTGAAAAAAAGGGAGTCAACCCGATTATCGTATCGGAATATGGAATTACCAATGTTAGTAATCCGATTCATGTGAATAGGGTATTACGCGACAACGGCTATATCACCATCCGCGAAGAAAGAGGACTCGAACTGTTGGATGCCGGACAATCATCGGCATTTGCGTTGGCCGATCATCAGATTGCCCATGTATATGTAAAAGATCCGTCGCAGATTGCCACAGTAAAAACCTTATTGGAAACCATTCCGGGCATAGAACGTGTATTGGACGAAAAAGGTAAAAAAGAGTATAACATCAACCACGAAAGAGCCGGAGAACTGGTTTGTATCGCTGATAAAGACAGTTGGTTTACCTATTATTACTGGGAAGACGATCATCGCGCGCCGGATTTTGCCCGAACGGTCGACATCCATAAAAAACCGGGTTATGATCCGGTGGAAATGTTTTTTGATCGGGAAAAGAAAATGCTCTTTCCGCGAATTGCGATAAAATTACTTCGCAAAAAACTCGGATTCCGAACCGTCATGGATTTGATTTCCCTTGATGCCGGACTGGTAAAAGGTTCGCACGGACGAATAGATACGGATGATGCGGATAAACCGGTTTTTATCAGTAAATCCGTCACGAAAGAAAAAATAAGCGGTATCGATGTTTGTCCGCTTATTTTGGAAGCCATATTTGGCGAAGATGCCCGGAAAGCACAACAAACAGAACGCATTAAAGAAAAAGAATTAACCGATTAAAAACGAAAGCCATGATTTTTAAAGAAGTAAAACAGCAGCAAAAAATGGTGATCAAACTATCTGTCAGCAATATGCCGGTTTCCGAAAAATTCTATACCGAAAAGTTAGGATTTAAAGTACAGTCGGATTACACGATCAACAAAGGCGGGACTTTTGAAAACGACTCTTATTTACAACTGTTACACGATGATATGGATACCGTAGCAATAGGATTGTTTAAAGATATTGACAAACCGCTACAACCCGAAGAAACCGGAACAGCGCCTACTTTTATTGTTAGTGATATTGTAAAAACCAGAGAACATTTACTAGCGGAAGGTATAACTGTAAGTGAAATCGTTGCCAATACATCCGACAAAGGATATATTGATCATTTTGCATTTTTTTCCGATCCGGATAATAATACACTGGCCATTCGCCAGAATATGAATTAATTGAATAGCGTAAAACCAATTGATAAAGCTTCCAAATGGGAGCTTTATCTTTTTAGTATTCCCGATTTTAAGTAATATTTAACAACCATTTTAAGAAAGTTATTATTTTTATTTAGTCTAAATATTGGTAATTTTGTCCGCAATAAACTACAAAACCGTGAGACAATTTTACCTATTACTACTGGTTGTATGCAGCCAGTGTGCTATATACGCCCAGGAAACGTCAACAACGCTAGCCGGTAAAGTCGCTAGTGAAACCTTACCGATGGAATTTGTAAACATCGTAATACTCGATTGGGAAACCAAAAAAATAGTGAATGGAACGGTAACCGATGCGGATGGCGCTTTTTCATTTACGATTGCACCGGGTACCTATAGCGTTAAAGCCAGCTTTTTAGGATACGAAAACTACGAATCGCCCGCTATAAAAGTGGAAAGCGGTAACAACCAGATTATCCCTTTGATCAACTTAAAACAGGATGGAAAACTGTTGAATGAAGTCGTTGTTGAGGCGACAACCAAAAAGCCGTTAATCCAATTGCAATCGGATAAAATCGTGATGAATGTTGAAAACAGCGTACTGTCTGAAGGGAATACCGCATTGGAATTGTTGGAAAAAGCACCCGGCGATATGGTCGATAATGACGGGAATATAAGCCTGCGAGGGAAACAAGGGGTTACGATTATGATCAACGATAAAAAGACCTATTTGTCTCAACAACAGTTAACGAATCTATTAAAAGGAACTTCGTCATCTTCTATTAGTGCTATAGAAGTAATTACAAACCCTTCGGCCAAATATGATGCTGCGGGAAATGCCGGAGTGATCAATATCAAACTTAAAAAGAATGCCCGTAACGGATTTAACGGTTCGGTAAATGCCAACTATGGACGTGGCCGTAAAAACCGTTTCGGCAGTGGATTAAACCTGAATTATAAAACCGGAAAATACAATTTATACGGAAGTTATGATCAATACTATCGGGGCGAAAGTGAAACTTTTACTTTCGATCGTAGTTTCTATACCGATGCTTCCCGGCAAAGACTCGATAAAGTATCCAATCAGTACAGTGTAACGGACGAACCGTTAAAGACCAACAATTTTAAAGCCGGATTGGAATATGATCTTTCCGAGCATACGTTTGTTGGCTTTAAAGTGAGCGGGGATATCGGTAGTTATACGAACAATAGTATGTCGGAAAACAAGGTTCGTTCGGCCGATTCAAGTCTGCTGTCGGATGCGCTCACCAATAACCATAACTATTCCAAATGGAACAGTATGAGTTATAACGGTAGCTTTTTACACAAATTTGACAATGAAAAACAGGAAATCAGCGCGGATGTCGATTATACCCATTCCCGTTTTCGGGACAATGCGCTGCTGGCTACCCAATTTAATCCGACACCGGTACAGAGTGCTTATGAATCAACAAGAAGAGGAATGACACCTTCGAGTACCACTATTTTTGTAGCGAAAGCCGATTATGTATATCGGGTAAAAGAAAAACTGTCATTTGAAGCCGGTTGGAAAAGCAGCTTTGTAAAATCGGATAATGATGTGCGTTACGATACGATTTCCGGTGGTAACTGGGCGATTGATCACGGAACGACCAACCATTTTATTTATAAGGAACAGATCCATGCCGGTTATATCAACTACAAACAGAGCTTCGGATTTATCGATGTTCAGGCCGGATTGCGTGCCGAACATACCATTGCGGAAGGGAATCAGGTTACGATGAACTCCGTTGTAAAAAGAAATTATACGCAGTTGTTCCCAAGTCTGTTTCTAAAAAAGAATATCGGCGAAGCGCATACCGTTCAATTGTCGTATAGCAGACGAATCGACCGACCGGATTATTATGATCTGAACCCGTTCCGTTTTTTTAGGGATCCGTTTATTTTTTATGAAGGAAACCCATATTTACAACCGGAGTTAACCCATTCGGTAGAATGGGGCTATTCGTTTCGAAGTAAGCATATGATCAACTTTTTTTACAGTACAACCAGTGATGTTATTGTAGATGCAATCACTCAAATTGACAATACCAATACTACAATATTGCGTTCCGAGAACCTGAGTACGCGAAAAAATTACGGAATGAGTCTGACATCTTCGGTAAAACTAACCCGTTGGTGGGATTCGAGCAGTTTTCTAAATCTCTACCGAAATGAATTTAGTGGTGAACAAAACGAAACCGATATCGCGACCGGAATATGGAGTTATACAATTAATTCGCAACACAGTCTGAGGTTTAAAAAAGGCTTGTCCTCGGAATTTAGTTTCCAGTACAATTCCCGATCGATATACAGTACGTTCGAGCGCAAGGATTTCTTTGTCGTTTCGGCCGGTATCCAGAAAAAGCTGTTTTCGGATAAAGCGACGGTAAAACTGGCGGTAAATGATATTTTTAAAAGCCGACGGTTTTATAGAACCATGCAGTTTAACAATATCAACATGAAAGAAAACATCAATCTGGACAGCCGTATTCTAAACGTTTCTTTTACCTATAATTTTGGTGATCAAAGTCAGTCGGCACGGAAGATAAACATCGAAGACGACGAAACTAAAAAACGAATGAAAAATTAAATAAGAGACTACCTTCGGGAGAGCCGCTGTTTCGAAATGATACGGCGGTTTTCTTTTTTAGAAAAACTAGCTGTACTATTTGATAATTCACTAAATTGTAGTGGATTAACCGATTTAAAAAAACGAAAGCTATGGGTTTCTTCAGTCTTAAAACCACCTGGACCAATGCGGAGTTTATCCCGTTAAAGCTGTGTATTGCTGCGGCCTATGTTATCATCGGGACGTATTTTCATTCTTTTTTTGAGCACTATTACATCCCGTTATTTGCCCTTTTTGGAATTACCGTTATTTGGTGCGTGACGCTATGGCTACGGAAAATGAAACAGGAGAATCCGTCGGGCGGAAAAAACGAATTATAGAATAGGTTGTATGTTTTGCGGATAAAGCATAATATACAGAATTTTGGAAATCCCGATGGTAATAAAACTCAGGGAAGTCCACGTAATTATGGTAATCGCAGCAAAAAGCGGATTCAGAATCAGGAAAAGAGAAAATAGGAATCCCAAGGCTCCGAAAAGCATATACCAACCCCAATTGTGTCGTTTTAGCGAAAGGAGTTCAAAACCCAGCGCGAATATGGTGGACGAACGGAATAAAAGCATAAAACCGATAAAATAGGGAAGTATCATTTCGGAAAGCTCCGGATTGGCCAACAGGCAAATTCCCAATACCAGATCGAGAATACCGGCCGATACGCCCCATCCGTAGCCATATACCTTTTCTTTTTGGGTAATATAATACCCCAGTTCTAAAAGACCGTTTACAAGGAAAGTAACACTAAATAAGGTGGCTAGTGCGGCATATGAAGTTACGGGTGTACAAAACACTCCTATTCCAACTCCGATAAAAAGTAAACCCAATACCAGAAAAATAAGCTTGTTATTCATAATTTTCTAAGCAATTAAATTAAATCGTATGCTAAAGCGATTGGAAACGCTATAGTTTTTTCAAGTTTGAAATCACAATAAATATACTATTTTAATCTTAAAATCAGTATAAAAATAGTGCCTGATTGGAACAAAAAATTAAAAAGGTAGGGCAGTATGCTCTTATGGAGTATAAAAAACGTCTTGTCATCCAAAGAAAGTAATCCGGGATCGGTCTGAATTCGTCGAAAGATTAAATCTGTGTCCTATAAAATTAAAGAAATTGTATCTGTACACAGTGCTGTCTTTTTGCGAAATTTGTGGGTACAAAAAATAATTTACCAAAATGATCACTATAGAAAAATACAAACCGGAATACCAGTGCTATTTCGAGGCGTTTAACAAGGCCTGGCTTGAAAAATACTTTGTAGTTGAAGCGATAGACGAATACGTGTTGACCCATCCGGAAGAAGCAATTTTAAACGACGGCGGACAAATTTTATTTGCCGTATATCAAAACGAGGTTATTGGTACCGTTGCTTTGCGAAAAGTAGCCGATGGTGTCATGGAATTTACCAAAATGGCGGTCGATGAAAAATACCAGGGATTGGGAGCCGGTAAGCTATTATGTGAAGCGGCAATTGCACTGGCACGGGACTTACAACTTCAGAAATTGGTCTTATATTCGCAAACACAATTGGAAACCGCCGTTGGAATATATCAAAAGTATGGCTTTGTACATAAGCCGATCGATAGCTCGAAATACAAAAGAGCCGATGTATATATGGAGATGGACTTGTTGTACGAATCGTAACGCAACATAAAAAATAAACTCAAAAAGCGAATGTTCCGGAATAAAAAAATTGCCCTGCCAGCCATACCGGCTGTTCTTTTATCGATGATCAGTATACAATCCGGGGCTTCGCTGGCCAAACAACTGTTCCCGGTTTTAGGAATTAGTGGTGTAGCGACCCTGCGAATTGGTATTTCGGCAATGGTTTTATATGGATTTTTCCGACCGGATTTTCGAAAATTGACACGAAAAGAACTACTCTTAGGGTTACTCTACGGATTATGCCTCGGAGCAATGAACCTGATCTTTTATTTTGCGATTCAACGGATTCCGTTGGGATTGGGTGTAACACTGGAATTTTTAGGCCCATTGGTGTTGGCATTGGCCGGATCGCACAAACTGCTGGATTGGGTTTGGGCGTTACTGGCCGGATTGGGAATCTTCCTGATTGCTCCATGGAATGAAGGCACCGTTGATGTTTTGGGAATTCTGTTAGCCATATTGGCCGGTGCTTTTTGGGCGGGTTATATCGTAATAGGCGGTAAGATTTCCAAAGTAATGAAAAGCGGCGATGCGGTAACGTTGGGGATGTTGTTTGCTTCTCTGTTTGTGATTCCTGTTGGCGTTTTTAGTGGCGATCTGAACATATTAAACGGTAATTTACTACTATTGGGACTGGCTGTAGCTTTACTGACCAGTGCCATTCCATTTAGTCTCGATATGGGGGCTTTACGACAATTGCCATCCAAAACATTTAGCATTTTGATGAGTCTGCATCCGGCATTTGCGGCCTTATCGGGATTACTCTTTTTAAACGAACAATTAAGCCTTATTCAGGGAATTGCCATAGGCTGCGTGATCGCTGCCAGTATAGGGGCTACACTAACAATTAAGAAGTAATAAAGTATCGTTTTAAATGTGAAAAACAGACTACTAATTGCATTATTTTCTTTATAAATTGCTTTAATCCAAACGTATGAAAGGCACTGGGCAAAGCGTATGGATACGCCACATTACCATCTTTTAGACATGTTAAAATTACAATTCGGTAGTGTATGATTGATCGGAATACTATGTTTTAACAACGTATCGAAATCAATTTCCGTATTGATAAAAGACGCGTCTTTTTTTACAGCACAGCAAAAAAATAAAAGGATGATAAGTAAAAAACAGGCAATCTTTTTCATAAATACAGCAATAAAAAATCCCTCTATACAAGTAGTAAAGAGGGATGATATACAGAATGCAAAGGTAATCCGAAAAAGAAATAGAACCAAAGGACTATTTTAGAAAATCAGGGTCAAGATAGGACGGATTGGGATATTTATAAAAACCTTCTCCGGTAGCAACACCAAGTTTTCCGGTATCGATAAAATGTGTTTTCAGGTAGTCTACCACTTTTTGTTCATGGCCGTTTTTTGTTTTGTCGGCTGCAATTTTATTAATATTATAGGCCGTTGTAATGCCCACGACGTCTAATATTCCAAAAGGTCCTACAGGTGCACCGGTCGCTACCATCCAGGTTTTATCGATGGTTTCCACATCGGCGACACCTTTTACCAAAAGTCCGAGTCCGGCACCCAACAAAGGTACCAGTAAGGAATTCACAATATAACCCGGTTGTTCTTTATGCAAAGGTAAAGCCACCATTCCGATTGATTTGGCAAAAGCCACCACGGTATCAAAAACCTGAGAATTTGTTCCCGGATGTCCCATGATTTCGGCGGTATTGTGTTTCCATATTTCATTGGCAAAATGTAGTGCTAAAAATCGTTCCGGTCGACCGGTAGCAGCAGCAAACTGACTCGGTAATAAGGTGGACGAATTCGACGCAAAAATGGCTTTCTGAGGTGCTACGGCGGCCAGTTTCTGGTAGAAATCAATTTTAATCTCCGGATTTTCAGGAACGGCTTCAATAACCAGATCACTGTTGTCGACGGCTTTGCTTAAATCGGAAAAATAACGAATGTTTTCAAGAGCTTTTTGAACCTGTTCCGACGTTGCTTTCAGGTCTTGCTGATAGGCTTCACCTAGCTTGTGAAACGTTACTTTGGCTTTCTCCAATACGGTATCATTAATGTCATAAACATTTACCGTATAGCCGTGGAATGCCGTCTGAAACGCTATCTGCGCTCCCAAAACACCACTTCCGGCTACAGTTACAATTTGAATCGGCATGATAAATATTTTTTAGTTAAATCGTGTTGTATGCGTTATCGGTTGAAACAATTTCCGGAGTAGCAATTGGAAATCGTATCAGGTTAAAGTTACACAAAATGGAGCAAAAATTGAAACGAAAAAAAGGGTTTTGAAAATAAAAAAGTAACTTTTTTTAGTCACACCGAAGACGGATTGAAATTGTAAAATCCGTAACTTTAAAAGAAAAAACGATGAAAATAAGAGTATGTATTGCCGGTGCTACCGGATGGGCCGGTTCGGCACTAAGCCGGGGCGTGGCAGCGGATCCGGAATTGGAATTGGTTGCCGGAATTTCAAGAAAAGCAAAAGGTCAGAATCTAGGCGCGTTATTAGGATTGGGAGCGGTTTCTGTTCCGGTATACGAAACCGCCACGGAGGCATTGGAGGCAGTACCCTGTGATGTTTTTGTCGAATTTACCAAGCCCGATAGTGCAAAAACAAATGTAATGGCTGCGATCCGGAAAGGAGTTCATGTGGTGATTGGAACGTCCGGTTTGACTGACGCCGATTACAATGAAATTGCGGCATTGGCCGAAGAACATAAGGTAGCGGTACTCGCTGTAGGGAATTTTGCGATTACGGCGGTATTGTTACAGAAATTTTCGGAGATGGCGGCAAAGTATATTCCGAATTTTGAAGTGATCGATTATGCCGACGACCGGAAAGTGGATGCGCCAAGCGGTACGGTACGGGAATTGGTAAAACGGTTGTCGGAAGTACAGGTTCCGAATGAAACGGTTGCCGAAGCCGACAGAGTAGGACCACCGGAAGTTTGGGGTGCCAAGATGAATGGCGTTCGGGTACATGCGTTGCGTTTGCCCAGTTATACCATTTCGGTGGAAACCATTTTCGGACTTACAGACGAGCGACTTACGATCCGTCATGATTCCGGAACCGGAGCCGAACCCTATGTAAAAGGCGGTTTACTGGCGATTAAAAAAGTGAGCAGCTTTACCGGTTTTAAAAGAGGATTGGATAGCGTAATGGATTGATAAAAGTAGACCTGATCGGCAACCGATCAGGTCTGTAGTTAGCTAGAAAGCCACTTCGTCGGGAAGTAAGCCCGATCCGCCAATATAGGGCAGGGCATCGATACGTTTCATATCGCTTTCCGAAATCTCGAAATGGTATACGTTTAGATTTTGTTTGATTCGCTCCGGAGTAACCGATTTAGGTAATGGCAGGGTTCCGTTTTGCAGACACCAACGGATACACAATTGCGCCACCGAAACGGCATAGTTTGCTGCGATTTCCAATAAGGTAGGATCGTTTAGCATTTTTCCGGTTCCCAGAGGTGACCATGCTTCGATCAAAATGTCGTTTGCTTTACAAAATGCCACGACTTCCGCCTGTAGATAACCCGGATGGTATTCGATTTGGTTGATCACCGGTTTTACGGTAGCCGTTTCCAATAAGGCTTCCAGGTGGTGTACCATAAAATTACTCAGTCCGATGGCTTTGATTTTTCCGTCCTGATATAATTTTTCGAAAGCACGCCAGGTATCGGCATTTTTTTGTTTCCAATCGGAAAACTGTTTGGCATTTGCCGGCCAGTGAATCAGATAGAGATCCAGGTAATCCGTTTGCAAGTCACTTAACGTTTTTTCAAAAGCCTTTAGAGTGCTTTCGTAGCCACGCTCGGAATTCCAAAGCTTACTGGTAATAAACAATTCCTTACGGTCAATTCCCGAATCGGCAATCGCCTGACCGATACTTTTTTCGTTTCCGTAGATCGCAGCGGTATCGATATGTCGGTATCCGTTTTCCAAAGCCGATTTTACAGCCAGTACTGCGGTTGCTCCATCGGGTGTTTGCCAGGTTCCGAAACCAATTTCCGGAATGCTAACCCCGTTATTAAGCGTATAATCTGGAATGCTGTTATGCATGATGGTTGTGATTTATAGAGTTATGATAGATTCAAATGTACCAATTCAAAGGTGAAAAGATGTTAAATTCGTGTTGTATTATACCTTCAGTCCGCCAAAAATACTGGTCATAATAATACTGAGAACGATTAGGGTAATGACGATATACATTTTGTCCTTTTCAAGAATAAAAGCAAATAGCGACAGTACCACACGCAGGATTGGTGTCGCGATCAGGGCCAATACGCCAAACTGTATGATCTCGGTAGGATTTAATGCCATTGCACCTTTTAGAATCCCTTCGAAAGTGGTGTATGCTGCACCTTCTCCCTGGAAAGTATGATAGGAAGGAACGGGCGATCCGCCATGATGTAACAGGTAGGCAACACCACCGGCAATCGCCAGAAAACAAGCCGTTAAAACGCCATAACGCAACACTTTTCCCACCAGTTGCTGTACATCGGTATCTGAAATATGTTTTTTCATAAGGCGTCGTTTTAAAATTTATGGTGATAACCGTTATAAATCATTTCCAATGCGACAAAAGTGATCGCCACACAGAAAATAATTCGCAATACTTTTGGATCCATTCGGGTGAGTAATTTCGAACCGGTAAAAGCACCGGCCAATACACCGATGATCACCGGAAAAGCAATTCCCGGATCCATATACCCCCGTTGTAGGTAAACAACAGCACTCGCTGCGGCCGTAACGCCAATCATAAAGTTACTCGTAGTCGTACTCACTTTAAACGGGATATGCATGGTCGCATCCATGGCCAATACTTTTAAAGCGCCGGAACCAATTCCCAGTAGGCCTGAAAGTACACCGGCCACAGTCATAATCGAAAAACCGGCTCCGATATTTTTGAGTTTATACGGAACTTCTCCGTTTGGAGTGGGGTAGGTACTGTTTAATTTCAGTTTATAGGAAAGCGGACTTCCTTCGGTCAAAGCGGACTGGTTCTTTTTTCGCAAGGTCATTGCGGCGGAGAAAATCAGGACGCAGCCAAATAAAATGGCAATCGTATTGGTAGGCGTATACACGGCTATCAACGCACCGATGACGGCGCCAATGGTGGTAGCAATTTCCAGAAACATACCCAGTCGGATATTGGTAATTCCTTCTTTTACATAGGCACTGGCCGATCCCGATGAGGTGGCGATCGAAGCCAATAAAGCCGCTCCGATGGCATAACGGATATCCACACCAAAAGCCAGTGTTAATAGGGGAATAACGACAACACCACCGCCCAAACCGGTTAGGGATCCCAAAAGACCAGCCAGATAAGCACCTAATAAAAGGATTAGGGTAAAGGTTAGTATAGACATAATATTGCAGATTTTAATTTGTAATCGTGTTAATTCAATACAAACATACGCTCTTTTATTTAAACATATGATGTTTTGAATTTTTTTGGACTAATTTTAACACCGGAGTTTACTGATTCTGATCGAGTATTTTTCGTAATGTAGCGATTCCGGCAGCTTCCTGTTGTGATTTCAGTGCTTCCAGCAACTGCTCGTGTAGGTGATGGTTCATGGCAAACTGGGTTATGCCTTTCGGTTCGCGAGCCGCAAAGAAGTTACGCAGAATCACGGTAAAACCATAGTATAATTCGGCCAGTACTTTATTTCCGGAGGCAAAAGCAATCGCCATATGAAAATCGATATCGGCATTGGCACATTCCTCCGGGTTTTCCGCGAGTATGGCTGTTTTCCGACGTTCCAGACAGTGTGTGATTTCGGTCAGTTGTGTTTCCGTTCGATTGGCTGTTGCGAGACGTATGATTTCTTCTTCCAACAGTTTTCGAACGGCATTGACATCTTTAAAATCAGCCCGTTGCAAGCGTTGCTCCATATTCAGCTCCTGGTAATTGTTGGTCACCGTAGTACCGGAACCTTGTTTGACTTTAAGGATTCCCGAAATAGCCAATGTTTTTATAGCTTCCCGAATGGTCGATCGACCTACGCCATATTTTTGCATTAATTCCGGTTCGGCAGGAATTTTTTCACCGGGTTGGTAAACCCCGTTTGCAATATCTTCTTTTATACTGTTGACAATCTTGGTGTACAGTTTCATAAGCCTTATTTTATACAAACATAAGATGTTTTGATGATAAGGCGGATGTTTTTGGGACAGATTTGTGACGAAGAACTAAAAAAGGACTTTATTAGCATTAATAAAGTCCTTTTTAAATTGAAAACCGGGTTGGTTTTTTATCTGTTTTAAGATTCGCAGCTACTGCAACTCACCAGATTGGTGATAAATTCTTTGGAAACACTTTGACTACGTTGGTAATACAAGGTTTTTACACCCAGTTTCCAGGCTTCGATCAACAGGCTGTTTACCTCTTTGATTGGCAATTCCGAAGGAATATTCAGATTTAAACTTTGTGCCTGATCCACGAATTTCTGACGGATAGCCGCTTGTTGGATAATCTCCAACTGACTGATTTCTTTAAAGGTTTTAAAAACATCCTTCTCCTGTTGTGTTAATTCTGTAATATGCTGAACACTACCACCATTTAACATAATACCGCGCCATATTTCTTCGTTATCCAGCCCTTTTTCTTCCAATAGTTTTTTTAGGTATTTGTTTTTACGCATAAAATTCCCTTTGGAAAGCCCGGCTTTATAATAGTTACTACTAAACGGTTCAATTCCCGGAGAGGTTTGTCCTAAAATGGCCGAAGACGATGTGGTAGGCGCAATAGCCAGCGTCGTTGTATTACGACGACCGTAACCTTTTAGTAATTCCGGTTCACCGTAAATACGCGCCAGTTCCTGAGTCGCCTTATCGGCTTTATCACTGATGTGTTTGAAAATTTCGGTGGTTTTCATTTTGGCTTCCATACCTTCAAACGGAATCATGTTTTTTTGCAGGTACGAATGCCAGCCTAGTACACCAAGTCCTAACGCACGGTGTCTTTTTGCAAATTTATTCGCAGCGGTCAGGTAATAATTTCCTTCCGTTTTTTCGATAAATTCCTGTAATACGGCATCCAGGAAAAAGATAGCCAGTTTAACGGCTTCGGTATCTTTCCATTCCTCATACAATTCCAGATTCATCGACGACAAGCAGCAGATAAACGATTCGTCTTTTGTTGACGGCAACATGATTTCACTGCACAGATTACTAGCATTGATACGCATGTTGAGATCTTTATAGACCTGCGGTTTATTTTTATTCACATTATCCGAAAAGAAAATATACGGAAGTCCTTTTTGCTGACGGCTTTCGAGTACTTTGGCCCAAACATGGCGTTTTTCGGTATCGCCGTCGATCATTTCCTGCATCCAGTAATCCGGTACGCAAATTCCGGTAAACAGATTTTGAATCGGATTACCTATATTTTTGATTTTTAGAAATTCCTCGATATCCGGATGATCAATATCCAGATAGGCGGCAAAGGCACCACGGCGAACGCCACCTTGCGAAATGGTATCCATAGCTGTATCGAATAGTTTCATAAAACTTACGGAACCACTACTTTTCCCGTTGTCGGTTACGGCACTACCGCGTTCGCGCAATTCTCCGAAATAACCCGAAGTACCGCCTCCGATTTTCGTCTGCATAATTACTTCGCCCAATTTATGGGTAATTCCTTCGATATGATCCGGAACGTGTACGTTAAAACAGGAGATCGGTAAACCTCTTTCGGTTCCCATATTGGCCCAAACCGGCGAACTGATACTCATCCAGCCGCGTTCGATCATTTCCTGAAAGGATTCTTTTAGCTCCGGGCGAAACAAACGACGTGCAGCAGCACTACAAATCCGATCGATGGCGCCTTCTACGGTTTCTCCTTTTAAAAGGTAACCCCGGTTTAAGATTTGCTCACTTTCTGAATTTTTCCACCATAATTTTGGTAATGGCGCATTGTCGGTTGCGATTTCGCTATTGGTTTGTGGGATATCTTGCATGTTTAAAAACTCAAATTAAAATAAATCGTTAGCGGTAATACTTTTGTCATGTTTGGTATAGTCAACCGGACGTTTAGCGAAGAAATCATCCAGACTATTCGCAAATACCTCTTCTTCAAACCATGCCATAGCCTGATAGTCTTCCGGAGATACATAGAATACTTTCTCAATACCAATCTGACTAAGACTTTCATCGATACGGAACTTCATAAAATTCACCAAATCGTGTTTTTTAATGATTTCAATTTCACCTTCTTCAAAGATCCAGTCCAGGATATCCGATTCAACACTGATGGAATCTTTAACGCTTTCGCGAATCAGGTCGATGGTTTCCGCATCAAAATATTCCGGGTGTTCTTCGCGAATTTTGTTTACGATATAAATACCCGCATTAGCATGCACCTGTTCGTCTACCGAAGTCCAGGCAATAATATTGCTTACATTCTTCATATATCCTTTAAAACGGGTAAAGGCAAGGATAATCGCAAACTGACTAAATAATGATACATTTTCGATCAGAATACTAAACAAAATCAGCGCAACTACATATTTTTTATTGTCTTCCGAACGAGTATCCTGTAATACTTTTGACAAATAGTTTACCCGTTGCATGATTACCGGAATGTCCAGTAATTTTTCGAATTCGTCGTTATAACCCAATACTTCCAATAAACGGGAATAGGCTTCCGAATGGCGGAACTCACATTCGGCAAAGGTGCTACCCAATCCGTTGAATTCCGGTTTTGGAAAATGCTCATAAATATTGCCCCAAAAACTTTTTACGGCCACTTCAATTTGTGCAATAGCTAATAAACTATGTTTGATTGCCGTTTTTTCGGCCGAACTTAAATGGGAATGAAAATCCTGTGTATCGGCTGTAAAATCAACCTCACTGTGTACCCAGTACGATTTGTTGATAGCTTCAGTAAATTGCAGTACCTCCGGGTACTCAAACGGTTTATAGTTGATTCGTTTATCGAAAATTGACATATATATAGAATTTAAAATTGAACCTGATTTGGGGAGGTAGCGTCGGGCTTTTTTCCGATCGGAAATAAGCTTGTCCGGTATTTTTCAAAGGTACGACAAGCCTGATTTTTGGTCAAAAGATTTGAGAAAGAAATCCGGATGTTTTATCAACAGCCCCTTTCGAACCTGTAAAAAAGAGTTATCAACAGCAGGCAATTTTACGGAAAGTAGTAGGATTGTGGCGACTTGCCCGGTATCCAAAAAAAGTTATAAACAGCTTTTCTTCCGATCTGTTTTTGCTTTTTAAAACGACTTATCAACAGTTTGTATCCGGTACGATTTTGTGCCCGTATAAAATCGCAGTCGAATAAGGTAATTTTATCTAAAATGATTTTAAATAAGCTGTTTGTAGCCGTATTCTGATTATTTCTTTTGAATCAAATAGTTGTGAAAATAAACGCAATTAAGTTGCGTTTACTGAAATAATTGTATTTTTGTACCCGAATGGACATTTCTTGTCCTGATATTTCTATATAAAACATAAAAAGCTATGACAAAAACGACTTATGATGTTATTATTGTAGGAGGAAGTTACTCCGGTTTATCCGCAGCGATGAGTCTGGGACGGGCTTTGCGACAGGTGTTGGTTCTTGACGATGGAAAACCCTGTAACCGGCAAACACCGCATTCCCATAATTTCCTGACACAGGACGGAGAAACGCCACAACAGATTGCCGCAATTGCTAGGGAACAGGTAGCCCGTTACGAGACGATCCGTTTTTATAAGGGTAGCGCAACAGCGGCTCAAAGAACAAACGGGAATTTTGAAATCAAAACGGATGACGGTAGCGTTTTTACCGCCAGACGACTGTTATTCGCGACCGGTTTAAAAGATAATTTTCCGGATATTGATGGCTTCGCAGCTTGTTGGGGTATTTCGGTATTACATTGTCCGTATTGTCATGGATATGAAGTAAAACAACAACCGACCGGAATTATAGCCAATGGAGATATAGCCTTTCATTATGCACAACTTATCTTTAACTGGACCAAAAAGCTGACGATTTATACCAATGGAAAATCGACACTTTCGGCGGCGCAGGTACAAATAATAAAAAGCAATTCAATTGCAATTATAGAAAAAGAGATTGCTTCCCTCGAACACGAGCAGGGAAAATTAAAGAGGATCGTGTTTAAAGATCAGACAAGTATACCGCTTCAGGTGATTTATTCCCGTCCGGAGTTTACACAAAATTGTCCGATACCGGAAGCATTGGGTTGCGAAATAAATGAAATGGGACTGCTAAAAATCGATCCGACTTTTAAAACTACGGTCGAAGGTGTATCTGCATCGGGCGATTGTTCCAGCATGCGAACCGTGTCAGTTGCCGTCGCCACTGGGACTCAGGCCGGTGCTTTTATCAATAATGAGCTGTCGGCAGAAGATTTTGTTAAAATATAAGTCGCTGATTATTAATTGGTAGTGTTTTTGGAAGGCAGTAAAAGTAAAATTAACCCTTCCGGAAGCTTTTTTCCTAACCTTAAAATGCTATTTTTGTTTTTTAATTTTTAACAAATATATATTATGAAAGACTTATTAACGAAGATCAACGCCGAAATTGATGCATTCAAAGCCGAGTCAGAATTACAAGTTGAAAAAGGAAATAAAGCTGCAGGAACAAGAGCTCGTAAATCTGCTTTAGAATTAAGCAAATTATTAAAAGAGTTCAGAAAAGTATCTGTAGAAGAATCTAAAAAATAAGACGCTATAGCACAGGTATTTCGTTTGTAGATACGCTGAACTATAACAACATCGAATGCCACTGGACTACCGGTGGCATTTTGTTTTTGGAGCTATTGGTTTTCTGTATCTTTGCCGGACTAAAACAGGAATACGATATTGCTATTTATTTTTTATCTTAAATTTTAAAAACCTTGGATACCCAATCAAAAACGATAACGCAATTAGTAAAGGGCAATCCGCTTTATGTATTTGCCTTAAATTCGGAAGCCGGAGAATTGTTCCAAAACGAAAAAACACTGTTTGTCGGTATCGGAAAAGTCAACGCAGCCTATCATTTGACCCGTGAAATTCAGCTAAACCGACCAGAGTTGATCATAAATCTTGGATCGGCCGGGAGTAACACTTTTACAAAGGGAACCGTAGTAAACTGTACCCGTTTTATACAACGCGATATGGACGTGAGAGGATTGGGATTTGATTTGTATAAAACGCCACTTTCGAACGAGGAAATCGTGTTGGAATACGGAGTAACAATTCCGGGGTTACCGGACGGAATTTGCGGTACCGGAGACAATTTTGAAACCAATCATGATACGACCGATTATACCGTTGTGGACATGGAGGCCTATGCGATGGCACTGATCGCAAAACAGGAACAAATTCCGTTTTTATGTTTGAAATATATTTCGGACGGAGCCGATGGTTCCGCAGCCGAAGACTGGACGATACAGGTACATAATGCAGCAATAGCATTTAAAAAAGTACTCGATTCGATTGTCATTGCTTCTCAGTCAACCGTGTAAGGTAGCGTCTGAAATGGAGTAGCCTTTTTTGTAAGAATGGTCTATAGGGATAGTCCGTTTTTTGGATAATTTTGAAATATCAAAAAAAAAACCATGTTATTTTCCATTCAAACACCGTTAGAAAACGATAAAGTCCAATTATATCCCTTACAGGAATCCGATTTCGAATCCCTTTTTGCCTTGGCTTCCGATCCTAAAGTTTGGGAACAACATCCCAATAAAGATCGATGGAAAGAACCCGTTTTTCGTGTTTTTTTCGACGGAGCGATGCAAAGCAAAGGGGCCTATAAAATTGTAGACAAAGCGACTGGAGAAGTCGCCGGCTGTACCCGATTTTACGATTATAATGAAAAAGAAAACACGATTCTGATTGGTTATACTTTTTATGCGGTACAATTTTGGGGAACCGGAATCAACCCGTCTGTAAAAAGACTCATGATGGATTATGCTTTTCAATATGTCGCTGCCATTGACTTTCATATCGGCGCGACCAACTACCGTTCGCAGATTGCCATATCACGACTTGGAGTCACCAAAATTGCCGAAGAAAATATAGCTTATCATGGCGAAACGCCCAAACTGAATTTTATCTATCGAATCCGAAAACAGGATTGGGAAACCATCGAAAAAAAATAATCAACCGATAATAAAATGACGACCCGAAAAGAGTCGTCATTTTTTTTAGAAAGAGGTTTGGATCACGTTTTAAACGATAAGCGAAATAGTGATAACCGGAAAGTATTATTTGACTTGGAGTTGGTAGATTTAACGCTTATATAACTTTTTTTAAATCGCATTTGCTTAAATTTATAAGGTTAACCTTTAAAAAACAGTAAGTATGAAAGCAGTACGATATTTTGGACATAAAGATGTCAGAGTAGTAACCGATATGGAAAAACCGGTTCCGTCGGGGGATGAAGTACTATTAAAAATTGGAGGAGCCGGTGTTTGTCATTCCGATTTACATATTATTGATGAAGGAATTGTTTCGGGAGTTACGTTTACATTAGGACACGAAAATGCCGGTTGGGTAGAAGAAGTGGGACAGGATGTAAAGGGTTTTAAAAAAGGTGATGCCGTATTGGTTTACGGTCCGTGGGGATGCGGACATTGTAAACCGTGTCAGCATTCACAGGAAAATTATTGTGATCATCAGTCAGAACAAGCTTTTGGAGGTGGATTAGGACTTAACGGTGGTATGGCCGACTATATGTTGGTGCCGTCTTCCCGTTTATTGGTTCCCATTCATGACCTCGATCCGGTAATCGCAGCACCTTTAACCGATGCGGCTTTAACGCCTTATTCGGCCATCAAGCGATCGTTACACAAATTAATGCCGGATGAATATGTCGTAGTGATCGGAGTAGGAGGATTGGGCCACGTGGCTTTACAAATACTAACGGAAATGAGCGGCGCTACGATTATAGCCTGTGATATTACTCCGGAACGATTGGAATTTGCTAAAAAATTGGGTGCTACCCATGCCATCAATTCAATGGATAAAGATGCGGCAGCGCAAATCCAGAACATTACCGGTATCCGAAAAGCCAAAGTTGTAATCGATTTTGTTGGCGCATCGTCTACAATTGACCTTGGCACGAAGGTAGTTGGTCTGGATGGCGATCTGACTATTGTTGGTTTGGGCGGTGGAAAATATGAATACAATATGAATGGCTTACCCTTTGGTGTCAGTATGACCAATCCGTATTGGGGTTCGCGTACTGAACTTATGGAAGTAATCGGGTTGGCCCGACAAAAGAAAATCCATATTGAAGTCGAAAAATACAAGCTAGATCAGGCGGTGGAAGTGTATGACAAATTGCGAAACGGACAGATAAAAGGACGTGCCGTTTTAATCCCGTAAACCATCATAAATTATAAAAAAGCGACTGCTGGAATTTTCCAGCAGTCGCTTTTTTATTGTGATACGGGAAAATAAATCGGGAATTGCGATAAAAATTTTATCTTTGTCGTACAAAAATGTAATCTACATGTGAAAATAATTTCTTTCAGGCATTACTAAAACCGGGGACTACAAAGTGCTCCCGGGTGTTTTGTTTCACCTCTAAAGAAAGAAATTATGTTGATTTTACAGCATGTCTCCTATATACATCCCAATAGGGAGCTTTTATTTGACGACCTGAATCTGGTTGTTAACAATTATGACAAAATAGCCTTAATCGGGCATAACGGCGTAGGAAAGTCCACGTTGTTTCGGATCATCACCGGAGCTGTACCAATTTCCGGAGGTCAGTGTACTATTCGTACCGAACCGTATTATATACCACAGGTATTCGGACAATTTAACGAGCTTACCGTAGCTGAAGCTTTACGGATTGACAGAAAATTACAGGCACTATCCGAAATCCTCTCCGGTACTGTAACTGAAGAAAATTTTACGACGCTCAACGACGATTGGACATTGGAAGAACGTTGTCGGGAAGCTTTGTGCTACTGGCAATTGGACGGTATCGACCTGAATCAGCCGATGCATACGTTAAGCGGCGGACAAAAAACCAAAGTTTTTCTGGCCGGAATTGCCATACATCAACCGGAATTGGTTTTATTGGATGAACCCAGTAATCACCTGGATCGTACAGGACGTCAGTTGTTATATGACTTTATCCAATCGTCCAATATAGCGATGATTGTAATCAGTCATGATCGCAAGTTGCTAAATCTACTCGATATAACCTGCGAACTAACACCAAACGGGATTACGACCTATGGCGGTAATTATGATTTTTATACCACTCAAAAAGAGATCGAAAAGAATGCTTTACACCAGGATATTCAAAGCAAGGAAAAGGCCTTAAAAAAAGCAAAAGAAAAAGAGCGGGAAACCTTGGAGCGCCAACAAAAACTGGATGCAAAAGGAAAAGGCAAACAGGAGAAATCCGGAGTGGCAAGAATAATGATCAATACTATGCGGAATAAAGCTGAAAACAGTACTTCCAAACTAAAAAGCATTCATGCCGAAAAAATAGGCGGTATCGCCAAAGAATTACAAAATTTACGAGCTACAGTACCGGATAGCGACAAAATGAAATTTGGTTTTGGACTACCGGCACTACATAAAGGCAAATTATTTTTTAAAGCAACGGAACTAAATTTCTCGTATGACAATAGGCCACTATGGAAACATAATCTAAATATTGAAATCGCAAGCGGCGATCGCCTGACGATAAAAGGAGATAATGGTTCCGGAAAGACCACATTGATTCAGATTATTTTAGGCAATTTGCAACCTAAAATCGGAATAATTCACAGAATACCGATTAAAACAATCTATATCGATCAGGAATATTCCTTAATCGATAACGGTATAACGGTATACGAGCAGGCGCAACAGTTCAATACGGCTGCTTTGCCGGAACACGAGATAAAAATGCGTTTAAATCGATTTCTGTTTACTTATGATGACTGGCAAAAGCCTTGTAAAGTCCTTAGTGGTGGAGAGCGAATGCGTTTGTTGCTTTGTGGTCTTACGATTGGAAATGAAGCGCCCGACTGTATTGTTCTGGATGAGCCGACAAATAATCTGGATTTGCAAAATATCGAAATTCTTACCGCTTCGATAAATGAATACAAAGGAACCCTGATTGTCGTTTCCCATGATGCTACTTTTTTGGAACAGCTGCATATTGAGAGAGAAATAGTACTATAATTACTTCTTTACACCTGACAGGTTTTCAAAACCTGTCAGGTGTTTGTGTAGGTAAAGATATATATGCGTATTGCGAATAATAGATTGGTGTTGTTTTAGAATGTATTGTTGAAATGTGAATAATATACCATAACACACATATTGTAATTTATAAAGATTCTATTTTTCACAGATTGCAATTCTTTCTTTTTGAAGAGCGATAATAATGAATTATTTTTGCAGTCCACTAACTTAATTGACAACTGTTTAATGACAAAAATGACGAATCGTGCCTTATTACAAGGCAGGATTTCGGCACTACTATTGCCATGCCTTTTTCCGATGGTATCCCAGGCACAGGATATCTTATGGGAAAAATCGTATGGTGGTAAACATGCCGAGTTCCTCGCAGACGTACTGCCCACGCCCGACTATGGGTTCCTCTTAGCTGGCAGTTCCTTATCCGACAAAAACGGAAACAAAGAAATGGTTTCGAGCGGTAATTTCGATTACTGGCTCTGGAAAATGGACGAACACGGATCACCCGAATGGCAAAAAAGCTATGGCGGATCCGGTATGGATTTTCTTCAAAGTGTACAACTCACAACCGATGGCGGTTTTATTCTGGCCGGTGTATCGGATTCCCCGAAAAGTGCCGGAAAAAAAGACGACTCCAAAGGTCATGATGACTTCTGGATTGTAAAACTCGACGCCAAAGGAGCCGAACAATGGCAGCGTACTATTGGTGGAAACGGTCAGGAGCAACTGGCTTGTATCCGTCGTACCAAAGATGGCGGTTATATTGTAGGCGGTTCGTCCGCATCGGGAAAATCCGGTGACAAAACGCAAGCGAACTTTGGCAACCTGGATTACTGGGTAGTCAAATTGCGTTCGGACGGTACGATCGAATGGCAACAAACCTATGGCGGAAAACACCTTGATCAGTTGAAAACGATCGAGCAAACTCCGGATGGCGGCTATATCATTGGTGGTTATTCCAACTCGCCGGCTTCCGGAAATAAACTCAACGACAATATAGGCGTGGGTGATTACTGGATCCTTAAAACCGACAAACAGGGTGGTATCGAATGGCAACGTACCTTAGGTGGTGATGGTGATGATCACCTGACGGCACTGATCCAATGCAAAACCGGAGGCTATTTATTAGGCGGAAGTTCCAATTCGAACCCATCGAACGATAAAAGTAAGGCTAACGGTAAAGGAACCGACTTCTGGGTGGTACGATTGGACACGGACGGGCAAACCATTTGGCAGGAAACCTACAATTATGGTAAAACCGACCTGTTAACTTCGATTATTGAGAATGACGATCATACGTTTTTAATCGGTGGTTATGCGCATACCGAAGTAGGCGAAGGCAAAAAAGATAAAAAAGACATCAACGACTATATCGCGGTAAAAATAAACGATAAAGGCGAAGAAGTATGGAGTAAAACCGTAGGAAGTGATGGGGAAGATATCTTAGGCCGATTAATCGAAACCCGTGACGGTGGTTATCTGCTTGCCGGAACCTCCAAAGGGAAGCCCTCGCGCAATAAAAGCGGCGGACATGGCGGTAGCGATTTTTGGGTGGTAAAACTTAAAGATCGTTATAAAAAAGAACTGGACAAACCGGCCATTGAAGCCCTTCCTAACCCGGCGCAACAATTTACCAATATCATTGTGGGTTACGATTTCCAAACAGGAACCGCTTCGGTATTCGATCTTTCGGGACGACAACTGCAACAGTTCTCGATCGACAGTCGCACCGTACCGGTTGACTTAAGTCAGTACCCGGAAGGTATCTATATCGTAGAAATCCGTACCAACGTACAACACAACTCGGTAAAAGTCATCAAGGGCATCCAACCTAAATAAGAAATTACATGAAAAAAATACTACTCACCTTACTGCTTTTAGGGCTTTATGGGACAACTATGGCCCAGGAAACACCTCCGCCTAGTCCTACCGCAATAGTTGTACCCGAGGTAACCAAACCTTCGGTGGACGCCTTTGCCTTAACCAAATTCGGAGATATCCCGATTAATGAATACTCCGGAATGGTCAATGCTTCTATTCCGCTTTATACTGTGCAATCCGGGCATCTTTCCTTACCGATAAGTTTAAACTATAATGCTGCTGGGGTTAAATTGAGCCAACCGGCTACCTGGACTGGAATTAACTGGACACTTAGTGCCGGAGGAGTTATTACCCGAACGGTAAATGATAAACCCGATGAAGCCGACTATCTGGAAGGAAGGCTGACCGCTGAAATGATTGATCCGGCCGGTTTGTATAACGGTTCCTCTCATGCTATTTGGTTAAACCGGATTTTTGCGAAGCTACGTAGGATATGGGATGTGAAGCCCGATCAGTTTTATTTTAATTTTCCGGGCTATTCCGGTAGCTTTTTCTTCGACGTGAATTTTGTACCACGTCTAGCCAAAGCGGATAGCAATCTTAAAATTGAAATTATGGGAAGTGATCCCGATAACAAGATTCGTTTCCGTCAGTCGCAGGAATTTCGTTTGATCACCCCGGAAGGAATCAAATATTATTTTGGAGGTGCTACTGCCACCGAAACCACCTTTGTCGGGACACGTATGGATAATCCGTATGTCCCAACGGCCTATTATCTAACCCGGATTGATCATCCGGAGAGTGGTACCATCCTGTTTGAATACGACTCGGACTCGGTAAACAGAACCATTCGTATGGATCAGGTAGAAAACCTAACGGTGAAGGTATATGAATTCGATACCAGTACCCGCGATTGTATTCGTCCGCCAACGGTTGAACAGGATCATACGACCACCACTACTAATACGATTACCGCTAATGGTAAGACCTTAACCAAGATAAAAGGGGCTGGCTCCGAAATCACGTTTAACAGTGCCAATGGTTCTTCGTTGCATTATCGAAAAGTGTTAAATAGTGTTGAAATAAAGCAAGGTGGGGCAGTTGTCAATACAATCAATTTAACCTACCTGTTTCCCGGTTTACCAACTTTTTCAGAACGTTTTTTCCTGACCAAAGTAGAGTTCAATAAAAACAACAACTATGGTCACGGACGTAAATACGAACAATATACTCTGGAATACGATGATCCGCTAGGATTGCCTACGCGAACCAGTTCGGCACGTGATGCATTAGGATATTACAACGGTAAGACGTTTAATTCGACCGCCTTGCCACAAAACAACGATTTGTATTTCCATAATTATTATCCGAATCTGGCCGACAGAAGTTCCGATTTTGCCAGTGCTGTAAAAGGATCATTAAAGAAAATCAGTTATCCGACCGGAGGCTATTCGGAATTTGAATACGAAATGGAAAAATCCAAAGACTATGTTGACGGAGGAATCACAATGGATATCTGGCGTAACAATCCGGCGAGAAACCCGGTTAACAAAACATCGGTAAACAGTGCAATTACAGGGGATTTATACGAAAATCCGGATGGAACCTTTGGATTTACAGGTGCTTTTGAAAGTCAAACCGTTAAAGGGATTATCAATGTTCTCTCGAATAGTCAGATGGGGCATACCGATGTTATTGTGTTGAAAATTTCGGATTTATCAGCCAATACCATACAGGAGATTACTTTCCGAATGCCGGATGGCAATCAGGAAATAGGAACCGGTAGGTATGATTTTTCAAAGGAGTTTACTTTTGATATTGTAAAAGACCATCAATATGCTTTCCAACTCTATAACAACTACCAATTTTCAACCACGCAGTTTGATGCGCAACTTTATTTTACTTATCGCAAAGGAACCAAACTAATAGACGACGGAAAGCTACGGGTTAAGCGTACGACGGATTATACGGCCGCAAGTGAACAGGCTTTTGTAAAACGGTACTACTATACTTCTATGGAAGATTATTTTAAAAATCCATTGGATTTGGTAACCTTTCGAAAAAATCACGAGTATATTACCGATTGGCAGTTGACCAAATGTTGTAATGGAGGTGGTGAAGCGCCACTAGAACAAAAGCAACAGTTTGAAATCAATTTTAGAACGTTTTCTTCTAATCCGCTTACCCCAACTAGCGAACTGGAACGCAACTACGAACACGTACTGATCAGCTATGGCGGAGATAACTTTGAATTGGGCGGAAAGTACAAACGTTTTCATAACAACACCTTTGGAATCAATGAGGATATATGGCCGATACATCAGAGTGTATTCCAACAAGAAAGAGCCAGTTATAAAGGAAATGCAGGGGATATTTATCAGGGTACCTTACTGGAAGAAATCGATCTGACAAAACGAGGCAGCACCTTGTATAAGGTTCGACAAAAAAACTGGCAATACCGCTATGAAGACGTAGCGAGTATCACTGGCGTTATCGGAGGATATGCCTTCTTTAACTGTGTATTCAAGAATAGTGGGATTACCAACTTTGACCTTCGTAAATACCAACTGTTATCTCGAAAAGCACAGTTAATCAAAGCAAAAACCTATGACTTTACCACTCCGGTATTATATACAGTGAATCCGGAGAGCAACCCGACAGCTTATTTGTCCACTACAGAAGACTATTGGTATGATGGGCTGATCGGTTTACCGACCATGATTGTAACCACCACAAGCGAAGACGGCATGGTAAGCCGCGTGCATTACACGTATGCCAATCAGACCAATTTGGTACCGGATGCTACACCTGCACAGATCGCAGCCCTGAACAAATTAGTTGAATTAAACAAAGTATCCCAGCCGGTTATGGTTCGAACTTTCTACGGACTTGCTAATGGAATTCCCCCTTTAACCGGAACCAAAGTCACGTATTATAAAAGCTGGAACAATAACCCGAACCGAATCTTACCGGAGCTGGTGCGTTTTTCAAAAGGAAGCGGTGCTTTGGAAGATCGTATCCTGATCGAGAAATACGATGCATACGGAAACATGACGCAAGTACGACTAAAAGACGGCGCCCCTACCTATTACCAATACAACAATCGGAATCAGGTAATGCTTAAAATTGAAAACTTTGTCCCAGGCGATCCTGGTAACGGAAATGATGAGGTAGTATTACCGGAACCAGTGTTAGGCGCTCCCTGCACTTTTAGTCAAACCTATCCGGGATCTATTGTGACGTATTATTACTATGATGCCACGACCTTTTTGTTAACCCGAACACTGGATACCAATTGTCGGAATACGTATTACGAGTACGATAGTCTGATGCGTTTAAAACGCATAAAAGATCATGACGGCAATATCATCGAGGAGTATGACAACAATTACAGAACCAACTAAAACCTGCAGTATGAGAAAATTACTTATAGCCTTATTGTGCGCGCCGGTTTGGATGGTGGCACAAACGAATACCCAAAACTGGACCAAGAAAACCAGCTATCGGGAGGCCAATAGTGGCCGACCGGCTTCAGCGGTGACCTATTACGATGGACTGGGTAGACCGATACAACAAAATATAAACAAACAATCCGGTACCGGAAAAGACGTGATTACCCATATTGAATACGATAAGGGACGTCAGTTAAAAGAATACCTGCCATACCCGGCTTCAACCAACGATATGAGTTATCAGGCCGGAGCACAGTCGGCAACGTTAAGCTACTCGCAATATAGCGGACAATATCCCTTTAGCGAGAAACAGGTAGAGTTATCTCCTTTGGCACGAGCATTAAAGCAAGGTGCGCCCGGGGCGGATTGGCAAATCAAACCGGATGGGAATATGGACCATGCCATAAAAATGGATTATCAGACCAATGGTGCAAACGAAGTCAAAAACTATTTTGCAATAACCACCTGGGATAATACGAATGGTCTTTATACGATACAGTTGCAGGACAAAGGATTTTATGCGATCAATCAATTGTATAAAACGATTGTTAAAGACGAAAACTGGACTTCAGGAAGTAACAATACCACTGAGGAGTTTAAAGATAAAAATGGACGTGTGGTTTTAAAGCGTACTTATAACAATGGAATCCACGATACCTATTATGTGTATGACATCTATGGAAATCTGACCTATGTAATTCCACCACTGGTGACCAATCCGGCTTCACAGTTGGACGATTTGTGTTATCAGTATAAATACGATTCCCGTAATCGTATGGTCGAAAAGAAACTACCGGGCAAACAATGGGAGTTTATTGTTTATGACAAAATCGACCGCGTGGTTGCCACCGGACCGGCTTTATCACCTTTTGGCGGTACACAAACCGGTTATCTGATCACCAAATACGATGCACTTAACAGAACTGTCTATACCGGATGGTTACAGACTAATACTACCCGAGCAAGTATGCAGGAGCAATACAATGCTGTGGGAACTATCGTATCAGAAGAACGACTTAAAGTGAATGTTACGCAAAGCGTCGATAATGTTGCTATTAGCTATACCAACAGGGTAATCCCAACCAGTGGCATGACTCTGCTTACGGTAAGTTATTACGATGATTACACCTATGTAAATGCAATTACGCCGCAGTCGCAAGTGGAAGGGCAAACGGTTGCCACTTCGATAACCGGGCAATTGACTGGAAGCTGGGTACGTGTTTTAACGACTGCATCGGAGACCTTAAACGAGCAAAGCTATACCCTATACGACCTGAAATACCGTCCGATTCGTGCCTATACAATCAACCACTTGGGTGGTTATACTCGTGTGGACAGTAAGCTGGATTTTAGCGGAAAAACATTGCAAACCCTAACGTATCATAAGTTAAACAGCAGTGCCACGGAATTAAAATTAACGGATACTTTTGTATATACCGAAGAAGATCGTTTAGTATTACATAAACATAAGATTAATGAAGAAGCGGAACAGTTGTTGACTAAAAACAGTTACGACGAATTGGGTCGATTGGTATCCAAAAACGTAGGAGGTGAGGATACTACCGGAGCCGTTGGATTACAAAAAGTAGACTACCGTTATAACATCCGCGGTTGGTTAACCGATATTAATAATATTCGTCCCGAAGGCGATCCGATGCTACAAATGGAACAAGGAGATTTATTCGGGTTTAAAATCAATTACAATCAGGTAACCGAAAGTGAAGAAGGTGGGATATCCTATGCTTCCACCAGTGTGAACGGTCAGATAAAGCCGTTGTATAACGGGAATATTGCCGAAACGTTTTGGAAAACCAACAGTGATAACGTACTTCGTAAATACGGTTATCAATACGATAATTTAAATCGTCTGAATAAGGCCATTTACCAAAAGCCGTCAACCGGAAATCCGGTTCCGGGTTCGTATGACGAATCGGTTAGCTATGATAAAAACGGAAATATCACCTCCTTGAAACGTACAGGGAATCTGGATCACCCTACGGTGACCATTGATATCGACGATTTGTCCTATACCTATAACGGAAACCGTCTGATGCGCGTAAACGATGCAACCAATAATCCGGAAGGATTTAAGGATAACGGATATGGAAATACCTATAACGATTATGCCTATGATGCGAACGGTAATATGACGCAGGATGCGAATAAAAAGATTACGAATATCGTTTATAATCATTTAAATCTGCCAACAGAAATTCTGTTCAGTGATGGTAATAAAATTACGTATATTTACAACGCAGCAGGTGTTAAGGTAAAGAAAAACGTAACGGTATCCGGAACAACAACTCCAACAGATTACCAACAGGGATTTCAGTATGAAAAAAGTATTTTAAAGCTTTTTCCGCATGCTGAAGGCTATGTGAGTGTAACTTTTGCATTAAGCCGTTATGGTTTTAGTTATGTATTTAACTATACGGATTATTTAGGTAATATACGTGCCAGTTGGGCTTGGGACAGAAGGAACGAAGTCTTAAAAATAATGGAAGAAAACCATTATTATCCATTTGGCTTAAAGCATACGGCGTATAATACGGAGTTGTATACTTTTGTGTTACCTTTTGATGGTTCACCAGGCTACAATGTTCCATATTTAGAACAACAAAGTGGTAAACCTGTTGTAAATCCGTATAAGTATAAATACAATGGGAAAGAGCTGCAAGACGAGCTGGGGCTTAACATGTATGATTATGGAGCAAGGAATTATGATGCTGCAATTGGACGTTGGATGAATATTGACCCGCTGGCGGAAACAAGCAGAAGATGGTCGCCTTATACCTATGCTTATAATAATCCTATGAGATTTGTTGACCCTGATGGAATGCAAAATGAAGATTGGATTAAAAAAGGAGGAAGAGTGTTTTACGACGCTTCGGTAAAAAGCCAAGAGCAAGCAACATCAATATATGGTGATAATGCTAAAATTATGGCGGAAGGTTCCAGAACTCTCAGTAGAAACGCAGATGGTCAGATTGATGGCAGATATTCTTATACTTATCACAATAACGGCACGGTTACGGATAAAAATAATGAAATTGTTGATTTTAGCAACGGTGATATTAATACTGATGGTGGAACAACTATAGTAAATCCCGAGAATACTTCTGGTACTTTTTCTGGCCTTTCCATTGGAGGAGCCGTGGGCGGTGGAATTTCACTTGAGGCGGGATTTGTTAATGACCCGTCTGGTGGACGGGCTTTCTATTTTAGTTTCGGAGGTAATTCCGGTTTCGGAGGAGGAGTTGGATTTAAAGGCGGTATAATAACTCCGACTGCCAATAACTCTTTTTCGGTAACTGATTTTGGTGGTAACGGGAATTCTTGGAGTGGCTCAGTTGGTCCAGTTTCTCTTGAGCGAGGAGGGACACAAGGTAGTAGCTATGAAAATTATGGAGAATATATTAAAGGTGCGCAAGAAAGACCTTATATTTATAACGCAGGTAGTCAAACGAGTCATTATCCTGGGATTAGTACACCTACAAAAATAGGTTTAGGGGGGATGATTACCGAAACCAAGACTTGGACTTTTAGAATTAATTAATCTATGAAGAATAATAGCTTTGAATTCACAAATAAAATGCTCTGGAGAATATTAGCAGTGATACTGATTTTTTTTATCTCATTTATGATAATCTGGAGTTATAAAAATAAAGATAATACAAACAAAAACAACCTTCAGATTTCAATAATTAATGTTTTAAATCAGAACTATTCAGGTATTGTTTCTTATAAAGATTATGATAAATCAAATCATAATAATCCAACAATATACCTTACAAATGGGGTTAAATTTATTGAGGGAGACTATTGGGACGTTATAAAAAAAGGAGATTCTTTAATAAAGAAAAGAGGAGATTTTTTTATAAACGTTTACCGAAACGATTCAGTATTTAAATTGGACAAAAAGATATATTTAGAGGACGATTTAAATTAATAATAAAATATTGAATTTATTTTTTGAGACCTAATTAAAACAAAATGAGAAATTATTTAGCTATTATAATGGTAATCTTCATTAGTTACTCTATGAGGGCACAAAATGATGATATAACAATTGATGCTAACAATAATACTATTCCCAATTCACAAATGATGTTCAAAGGAATGAGTGTTGAATCATTAACAGATTTTTTTTATAAAAATATTAGCAATATTAAAGAAATCGATAAAATAATGAGTTATAAGTTTTACCAAACAACTCCTTTCAAAGAGTTTAGTAAATTAATTGAAAGTAAAAATACTCAATTTGGTAAATTTATAAGTAAAGAAGTCATTAAAGTCGAATATTCTAACGATAAACATAAAGCGACTATCTTTTTGAAAGTTAAATACTCAAAAGTTGAATCAAAGGAACAAATAGTATTTCTAAAGGAATTTGAAAAAGACAGCTACAATATCGTTGAATACTTCGTACAATAAACCCGATAGCGCGGATTTGTAATCCGTGCCAATAAAGAAAGAGCAAACTACAACTGTAAAAAGTTGTAGTTTTGTTTTTATAAGATATATGGTTTTAGTGAATTTTAGACTTAGCACGGATTACAAATCCGCGCTATCGGGGATTCAACAATAATAAATGGAGCAAATTAAAAGATATATGAAATATTTAAGTTTATTATTACTGACATTGGTTTCTTGTTATACCGATGTGAAAAATATTGAAATCAAAGGACAGATTTTAGATAGTCAATTAAAAAGACCAGTTTCACATTCGTCAATTACCATCATATGTTGGAGTTACGGAAATACACCAGATGGAAGTTATACTAAACAAGATTCTTTAAATGTGACATCAGATAGTGATGGCAATTATCGAGGAGATTTTGAAAAAGGTGCATATATTGAAATTAAAACTTCCGCCAAGGATTATCTTGATAATCATCAAGCGTTTGATGTGACCACTTCTAAAAATCATATTAATATTTATATGGAGAAAAAAAAAATAGAAGACCCGATATCCCGATAGCGCGGATTTGCAATCCGTGCGATTAAAACTAAAAACTACAACCCTAAAAAGTTGTAGTTTTGTTTTTAGAGGGCATACGGTTTTAGTAAATACTTTCTAATCTTAGCACGGATTACAAATCTGCGTTATTGGGAAAAAAAACAATCAAGATTATAGATGATACAAAGATTACAAAATAAACGTATTAGATTAGGTATAGTCTCAACAGTTTTCTTATTTATTGGTTGCAAACAAAATCAATCGAAAGCATTGTGTGGAACATGGTCAATAAAAGAAATGACTGTTAATCAGAAAAATTTCTCACCATTTTTATATGTCAATACATTTGGCCTTCATTGTAATGATAAGTCAGCGTGGTTTCATGCTTCATATTTTTTTGAAAGTGATAAGTCAGCACATTGGGAAATTGTAGAAAATAAAGGAGTTATAGATTCCATTAGAATCAAATCAAAAATTAAGATTTACAACGACAATTTTAGTGTTAAAATTGTAAAATCAAATGAAACAGAGCAGTTTCATTTAATCATGGAATCTAAAAATGTATATATAGCGGCGTATAAGATTATAGATGATTATTAGAGTTATACCCGATAGCGCGGATTTGTAATCCGTGTAATTAAAACTAAAAACTGCAACTGTAAAAAGTTGTAGTTTTGTTTTTAAGAATACACGGTTTTAGTGAATACTTACAGTTACAAGTCCATACTATCGGAACTAGCCACGGTTATTTTTTGTTCATAATAGTCAACCCAATTGCGTATTCTTCCCACATACATTTTAAGATAATTTTCAGTAAAAAATATATTGGACCAATCAAATCGTTGTGCTTGTACACCAAGATAAAATACAAAAATTGACGCTCCGGCATCAGGAATTGATTCCATTTCTGTTTCTGATAAATTTCTTATTTTTTGATAGCCATTTAGAAAGTTTTTTGCTTTTAATTCATATTCATTTTTGTCAGATTCTATAAAAAATAACTGTTTGCAAAAATAACCAACATCTAAAATTAATGACCCATTTCCACAATTGTCAAAGTCAAAAATGGTGATTTCATTTTCATTATTGACACTCAGATTATCATACCAAATATCTAAATGAACGATTCCATTTTTGTTTTCTAATAAATTACGTTCTTTAATTCTCGTTGACATTTTACTACCAATTTCTTTTAAGAACTTCATTTCGTCTAAATCTTCGTTAAAAAAAGGTTTTAAATTGGTATAGGGTTGATTCAGAAGTGTTTCAGAATCATAATTTATTCTGTCAATTTTTTTACTTTCGGTTACGTTATGAATTTTAGCCATTAATGAACCAATGGAAAAGCAAGTTTCGTTGGACATAAATCGCATTTTTTGGCCTTCAGCAAATGAAAAAAGTACTGCATATCGAATTCCTTCAGGAGCATTAATTTCTTGAATAAAGGTTCCATTACGATCCGAAATTGGATAGGAAACAGAAAGCGAATTTTGCTTGAGTAAATTCAGAAGTTCTAATTCTTGCTCAATTTCTATTTTTGTTCGCCATTTATGACAATAAACTCTAAAAACAAATTTTGTTTCATGATCCGAAATAAAGTAAGTATGATTTACTCCCGTTCTAAATAATTTACAATTAAGATTCTCTGATAGCAGGTATTTTTCTTTTATAAAATTCCCTAATGCTGTTTCTGATAATGTTGAGGCTAATACTGGAAAAGTTGTCATTTAGTTCGGTTTTTTATTATTGTGGCTAATTTATTACTGTGTATAAGGCGTCAAATAGATAGGTTCCTGATAGCTATGAACAAGAACGACATTCAGGTGCTAATTTAAAAATAATTAAGAAATAGTATAACCCGATAGCGCGGATTTACTTCGGCTGTTCGGCTGAAGCCTCGGGTGTAATCCATGCAAATTATAAGACAAACTACAATCCGAAAGCAGTATAAGTTTTATTTTTCTACAATACCCGATAGCGCGGATTTATAATCCGTGCTAATAAAACCAAATCCGTACCATCGGTTTTTGTTTTTCTACAATATCTTTGTGGAAATTTATAGAATAATGACAAATAAAGTAACCGCTAATATCGATAAACTTGGAACAGTCGGTCTGTTTTTGACAGCGTTCTTTTCACCATGTTGCTTTCCGCTTTTTGCTTTTGGAGCTTCTGCTTTTGGACTTGGAAGTTTCGAATTATTTGGAGGTTGGACAATGTGGATTTTTCAGGCGATGGTTTTGATCTCACTTGTTGGACTTTTTATAGCTTACCGAAAGCACCGATGTATCTATCCGCTGTTGGTTGGCGTTCCAAGTGCACTTTTAATATGCTACGGTTATTATTTCGCTAGTGATGGTACCTATTTTATTTATACGGGAATGTTTGGGCTGTTTATTGGTACTGCCATAAACTACTACCGAAACAAACTTCACGGAAATTGTGATACCTGTACTATTTACAACGGCAAAACCGTTGCATTGGAATCAACGATTACATGTCCGAAATGCGGGCATAAAAAAACGGAAATGATGCCAACGGATGCATGTGAGTTTTTCTATGAATGTGAGAACTGTAAAACACGGTTACGACCATTGGAAGGCGATTGTTGTGTGTATTGCAGTTATGGAACGGTAAAATGTCCACCGATTCAGGCTAGTGAAAATTGTTGCTGATTTGCCTGTCTTTTGTTTTTAAATGCATGTGGTTTTAGTGAATACTATAAGAACTTGGCACGGATTGCAACCGAGGCTTCAGCCGAACAGACGAAGTAAATCCGTGCTATCGGTGTTTTTATTCAGTTTTTGTTTAATGCCCAGATAATTGCTTTTTCTTTTGTGGCTCTAAATAGTGTTGTGTGCTTTTCTTTTGGTTCGTCGGAAAACCTCCATTTTATGTTTGCTCTGTTTTCGGATTTCAATAGCGCTGCCAATTCTTTTGTAAAGGGGGCAATATCTTCCGCATTTGAGCCAGCAAACCAAATTCGTTTGTCGGTTGATGGAAATTTAGCCAAATGCTCTTTTGCCGTTCTTACCAAATAGTGATCATTCCACCATAGTGAAGGGTCAAAAGCAATATAATTGTCAAACAGATCAGGAGCTAAGAAAAATGTTTCCAGTACAAAAAGCCCTGATGCCGATTCTCCGATAATACTTTTTTCGCTCGTTGTTCTGTAACGTTTCTCAATTTCAGGGAAAAGTTCCTCTTTTATAAAAGCTCTAAATTTTTCAGAACCACCAACAACGGGTGCTATTTCCTTGTCTTTTGCGACTTCGGTAAAACCTGTTAAATCGCGTCTTCTTTGTGTGTTTTCTATTCCTACGAGAATAATTGGTTTTATTTTGTGCTCTTTTATAAGTTTAGCCAATGTATTTGCAATGTGTGGAAAGTCTTCTTTTGTTCCACCGTCTGCCATATACATTACCGGCAATGAGTCGGTGTTTGATTTGTAGTTTGCCGGTGTCCAGACATTAATTATCCTTTCTTCTCCAACCTGTTTCGATTGAATTTTAAAAGTTTCGTGTTCCGGAATTGGATCACTTGGTTGTGATACGTTTGAGCAACTCATAAGTGTTACCAGTAGAAAAAGAAAGGTGTAATAAATACATTTCATTTGTTTTATTTTTAAGTTCGGTTGTTGTATGCTGACGCACAACTTTGTTACGATATATAAGGCGTCAAATAGATAGGTTCCTGATAGTTCTGTATAACAAGAACTACGTTCACGTGCTAATTTAAAAATAATTAAGAAATAGTCTTTCAAAATCTTTAATCGGTTTCCAACGGCATTCGGGATACAGGGATGGGCGTAACATAGCGTGTCCGTCCTTTTCTTTTCCACCAACACCCAAAACCAAGCAATAAACGGGTGTTGAGGTACCCGGAAACAAAAAACCTACTCCAAATTGGAATAGGTTTTCAAAGGGAGAACCTTAAGACTCTTGATGTTTTAGTAATCGTTATTTTTTGTATTCTTTTACGATTTGATTTATTTTACCAAATATGGACTGATCTTCTTTATCTTTCATTTCGATTTCAATTCTGTCTCCAAAACGCATAAATGGAGTTGAAGCTTTTCCATCTTTTATTATTTCTAAACATCTAACTTCAGCCAAACAACTTGAACCATTCAGATTTCCTTGGTTTGCGACTGTTCCGGAGCCGATAACAGTTCCGGCCATTAATGAACGCGTTTTAGAGGCATGTGCGATTAATTGACCAAAATCAAATGTCATATCGATTCCTGCATTAGGAGAACCAATACATTTGCCATTTAAAGTTGAATATAATGGTAAATGCAGTTTTCCATTTGTCCAATCGCCATCGAGTTCGTCGGGTGTAACAACAACTGGAGCAAAAGATGTCCAGGGTTTGGATTGATAAAATCCAAATTGTTTGGATAGTTCGTTTGGTATCAGATTTCTTAGAGAAACATCATTAATAATTGTGATTAGTTTAATATGATTTAAAGCGTCTTCTGAATGAGTTCCAGCTGGAACATCATCAGTAATAACGGCTACTTCTGATTCAAAATCAATACCCCATTCTTCGTTTTCAATCGTGATGTCGTCATTAGCCCCAATAAATGCGTCAGAAGCTCCCATATACATTAACGGGTCTGTCCAAAAAGATTCAGGCAATTCAGAATTTCTAGCTTTACGTACCAGTTCTACATGAGTAACATAGGCACTTCCGTCTGCCCAATGATAAGCTCTCGGAATTGGAGCTAAAACTCTTACAGAAGAAAAATCAAATGTATTAGGGATCTTGTCTGCGTTTAAGTCTTGATAAACACGTTGTAATTTAGCCTCAGTTTCTTTCCAATTATCGATTGCAAATTGCATAGTTTCTGCAATTTCAGGCACTTTTACAGCTTTAGTTAATTCTTTATTTACGACTACTAATTGTCCATCTCTGGTTTTGTTGTCAATTGAAGCTAGTTTCATTTACTATTTGTGTTATTCGTTTTTTATAATTGTAGTTAAATTATTATAAGAACAACAAATTTAGACAAAAACATTGAAACGAACCCAAAGGTGATGGATCATCACTTATTTCTTATTTTGTGTTAACAGAAACAAACCTTCGGAACCACAATCCGACGCCGGAACCACTTTAAACCAAAAAGAGCATACAAACCAAATTGCACGCTCTTTAAAGACCAAAATAATCAGAAGGATAAAACCATCAATCATTCAGATTATATAAAGATACGATAAATAAAACAAAAAACACTGATTGAATGGTTTTTGTGATAAGTTTATGATAAACGAAGTTGTTTCAGACCGCGCGGATTTATAATCCGTGCTAATAAAACGAATCCTAAACGTTTTACACCTGACAGGCTTCTAAAACCTGTCAGGTGTTTATTTAAACAGTTGATTTGATCAAATATTATTTATTCTCGGCTACATACTCGAGTATACCCGATAGCGCGGATTTATTTCATCAGTTCAGCTAAAGCCTCGAGTGCATCCGTGCTAATAAATCAGATGACTATTACAAATTCCGCTCAAACTATGATTTTACTGTAGCCAAATAATCGACAATAACGTCTTTTTGGGTTAAATCAATAATCCGTTTTTCATACCAGTCGACTAAAACCAGTTGCGGATCTACACCAATAGCATACAGAAAATCGATCATCCCGGAATTGTCGGTCGTCGTTGTTATATCAGTATCAAACGTATCGAACCATAAATAGGTTATAGTAGTCGTTTCAGCATATAAAAAAATGGCAAAGTTGTGATAAACAAAACAACTCGCATTTTGAATGGTATTTCGATACGACTTAAACGTACTGCTTTTTACAAAATCAGGTTCGGCACAGGGTACAAAACCATGGTTGATCAATTTTGTAGTCAAATCGGATACCATAATCGTTAAATCGGATGTGGGAACAGGTCGGTTACCGCCAATAGGACGCGTAGTAAAATACTGTTCACTTTCCGGAACCATTTCCCAGGAATTGCGTTCTTCGTCTTCTAATGCTGTCAATAGTGTAAAAGCCTCATTTATAAAACGGACATTATTAACCGAAGTAAACTCATAACATAAAAAAGAATCCTCATAAAAATAGGGCTCCATGGGCGTTGTTTTTGCGATAGTTAACAAAGCTATCAAAAGTAAGTGATCAAAAATAAAAATTCTTTGATGTTACGTTTTTCCGTAAAGGAAATGCTGGTTTATTGTGGTTCTTTGCGATGAATCATAACGTAATAAAGGAACATCATGGCATATCGAAAAGGCTATTTTAAAAAAGACGGAACCTATGTACAGGGGCATTTTACAAATCATCACAGAAGGAGTTATAAAGGCGGAAATGGCTGTATGATTTTAATTGTACCGGCACTTCTGATGCTGCTATTTTACGTGTTATAGGTTATTTTGGTGGTTTGTTTACACTGATCTGGTAGTGTGGATTTGATAGCGGATTTGATGGCGCGGATTTATAATCCGTGCTAATAAAACGAATCTTAAACGTTTTACACCTGACAGGTTTCCAAAACCTGTCAGGTGTTTATTTAAAAAGTTAGATTGATCAAATATTATTTATTCTCGGCTACATATTCGAGTATATCTCCGGGCTGACAGTCTAAGGCTTTACAAACGGCTTCCAGTGTCGAAAAGCGAATTGCCTTTGCCTTTCCTGTTTTTAAAATGGAAAGATTGGAAAGGGTCAGATCGACTTTTTCGGAAAGCTCATTCAGCGACATCTTTCGCTTGGCCATCATAACATCTAAGTTTACTATTATCGGCATATATTATATCGTTAAATCGTTTTCATTCTGAATTTCGATACCGCGTTTTACGATTTGAGCAATTACAAACAGGATCACGGCCATAAAGAGCCATACATCGGCACCATCGATATTTAAGATACGCAAGTTAGGAATTCCGGCACCTTGTTGGGTAAGCCATTCGGAATAATGTAGGCCGTAATACGAAAACAAACCGATGCCCAAAGCCAGATAAGCTATGTTTAGAATAAATTGGCGTAAGGCACTACTAAAAGGATTGGCAATGTTTAATTTTTTGTCGACAAACAGTTTTACGATCAGATAAAACAATATTGCTTTTAATACGGCTACGATGGTCATAATAATGGTGATAACAGCAAAATGACCTCGGTCTGATTTAAAAAGACCGGATAAATAATCGGCTCCCTCCCAAAAGTTGTGTACGCCATCCGGGTTGATAAAAAGTGAAATAATAGTGTTTACGGCAATGCCGCCCGCTTCTACACATAAGCCGATAAAAATGATCCAGGAAAATACCTGTAGTACTTTCAATATCTGGTTGGTGGTGATTTTAATTTCCATAAGATGATGATGATTTAAAATTTACAAGACAAATATCAGTAAAAATTTATTGAAAAACAATAAAAATAAATTGAAATACAAAATATTTGTACGTTGAGGTTTAAAATGAAATATTCTTATTTCCGGTTTTCCGTAAGGAAATCGCGGCTTGCGGACTGTTATTTGCGGGTAATTACAAATAATAAATAAGTAGATTATGGAAACGATTAAGGTGATTAAAACCGGCCCAAAAAGACAAACGAGTAAAGGAAAAGACGACAAACGGCAACGGGTTACACCGGACAACAAGCCAAAACACCCAACCTTAAAACCGCATAAGCATAAACGTAATGACTAACGGTATTAAAAAAGAACGGAGTCTGATAAAGACTCCGTTTTTGATTATTGATCAAAGCTATATAGAAAGGGAGCTTGTCGTATAAAACGAGATTGCTCCATTTCCTGTAGCACAAAATCGGCCAGATCGGTAGCACTGATAAAATCACCGGGACAATCGATCAAAGACGTATGATACGAAAACGATTCGTTGGTTTGCCGGATTAAAGGCAGCCGAATCATCGTCCAGTCCAGATCACTTTGTGCGAGTAATTCGTATTCCTTTTGTTTGTCATATGTGGTTTCTGGGAAATGATCATACATCCATTGAGTGGCCATTTGTACTGTATCATTTTTAGCATCGGTTGGTGTGTTTACATTTAATCCGGTTGTTACAATATAACGTGACAATTTATAGTGGCGCATGGCTTTTATAATATGACCGGTTGCGGTACTAAAAATAGTAGGTTCGCCTTTGGGCTGTCCAAGTGTACTCACCACTATATCACAGTCCTGTAACAGAAGCAATACCGATTCAAAATTGCGGGCATCGCCTTTTACAATTTCAAGCAAAGGATTTTGAGTGTCAAAATTTTCAGGACTTCGAAGTAGTAAGGTTACGGAAAACCCTTTTTTAAGGAGTTGTTGTACAAGGTGTTTACCGGATTTTCCGGTGCCACCAATTACGGCAATTTTTATAGTTTTCATTGCGATTGTTTTATAAAATTAGAGAATAAAATACCGGGACTCCATTTGGAATCCGGATGTTCAGGAAGCGTTCCTAAACCGGGATTGTTATTTTATAAAACAATTCGAATACGGCTAAGATACAAAAAAGGAAGTATAAAAGCGGCTAATTTTTAAACTCGGAACCGATGCTGTTGCTAAGGTCATAAAGCAACCACTGTTTTTCCAGTACGGCATTTTTTTCATTTTTTAGCAATCGGATAAAATCGGAAACCCCTACCGGTTCATTACCATTACCGTGAATAAGGACAATACTTCCGGAAGTCGCCAATTGTCCTTTTGCAAGCCAGGCATCACTACCAATTGGAATCAGTCCGTAATCGGTTACAAGGCCAACGACTTTGTTGTTGGACACCAGTCCGGGAAAACGGAAAAATACCGAGGGGATAAGTCCTTGTTCGAGCATCACAATCTCATTTTGTACTATTTCGTAGTTAATATCGGTACCGGGTTTAAGTAGGAAATTCTCCTGTAGGGGGAATTTAGGATCATAAAAATGACTATAGGTATGGTTGACCCAGGTAATACGGATCGCATTATTCTTTTCGAGTTGTAGCAACCATCGGATGTCGTCGCGATGGTTTTCCAGAAAATGTCCGGATAAGGAAAGTGCTACCGGAACCGGTTTTTCAATGGTACCAAATGCAGCCATAAGATCGGTAAAAATGTTCCGATCCAACGGTTTGTGCGACGGACAAAGGTCGATGGTTAATGTAATTCCTTTTTCTTTCGGATAACCGTGGATAATACCTGCATCCTGTAACGAAAAGGATTGTGAGGAGGCATATTGCAAGGCTTTTAGATAGGGTGTGTTCTTAAATTGTTTTTTCAGTGTTTCCCAGGAAACGGTTTGTACTTGTAATGCGGTAGCAGGTACAATCCGGGTTTCGAGCGTCGTACAATTAACGGTTAGATATTGCAGTTGTCCGTTTTGTTGAAAACGTCTTAAAACGATCATATCTTCCCGGTTGAATTGTCCGTAGCCGGTGTAGCGCGTATATTGAAGAATATCAGCTTGCGCATTCGCAAAGGAAGCAAACAAGCATAGTAACGTTAGAAATACATGTTTTAATGACATCACAGGCTATTTTAAACAGTACTGAAAGTACTAAATTCAACGGAATTTCGGTTAGGAATACTAAAATTAACGTATTTTATTGCAATCCGATATCGGGATTTTTTAGATAATTTTACTTTTGTATAAATTAAGAAGGTATGGACAAAAAAGAAAAACCTTTCGATATACCGGCATTTTTAGATTATATCCGTATCGAAGGAACCAAAGATAAGCAGTTACACGTAGCCGAATACGATACGAATAGTGCCTTATTGCTGGAATCCACACCCATTGGAATCGATTTCTACCTTTTGGCAATCAAAACCAATCCGGATATCCAGCCACCGGAGGGGATGTCGGATGCATATGCCTATTTTGATAGTCCTGATAAGATATTGAAATGGAACTACTCTTCGGCACTGGCCGGTTATAATATACTCATCAGTTCAGAATTACTCGGAAAGCAGGCCAAAGCGTATAATTTTATGCACTATAACAATCACGAAGCGTTGTACCTTATGCCGGACGAAAAAGATACTTTGCTGGATTTGTTCCGAAAAGCGCATACCGAATACCGGAAGGAAGCGTTTTCAAAAGATATTATCGTGTCCTATGCCGCATTGATTCTGTCGTATGTACAGGTCTTTTATAACCGGCAGTTCGAATCCCGTCGCAGTATTTATAATAAAGTGGTGACGGATTTCTACGAGCAGCTGGATACGTATTTTTCGATTGCGAATGAACGTTTGCTGGTGTTGCCATCGGTAACTTATTTTGCCGAAAAAGCTAATTTGACTTCCAATTATTTCGGAGATGTGATCAAGCATTTTACCGGCAATTCCCCACAGGATCATATTCAGGAGTATATAATACGATTAGCCAAAAACAGACTACGGGAGACAAATTTGACAGTGAGTGAAATTGCGTATAGTCTAGGATTCGAATATCCGACGTATTTCACTCGTTTTTTCCGAAAAGAAACCGGAGTTACACCTACCGTTTTTCGCAATCAGCTATAATTCACAAAAAATACTTTCCGACGTCAATCGGTAATTTGTTTCAGAATTCAAATGATTTGTATCATATTCAAAATGGAGTAGTGTTCTAATTTTGTATGATAAAGGAATAAAACCAGTTGACATTGAAAGCGTTATATGATATTCCGGGTTTTGCCCGGTATGTTAACATAGGCAACCTGCGAAGCAAAGCCCTGCATATCTGCCGTTACGACGGGCAGGAGGATCTCTTGTATCGCTCGGATCCAGTTACAATCGACTTTTATTTTTTGTCGGTTAAGTCAACGGTGGATAAAAAAGTCGTAAATCCCGTTTCCGCTTCAAACGAAGCAGGGACTTATTTGTACCTGGATGGTCCCGGAAATACCTTGGAATGGGATTTGGAGCCTCCGGTTTCGGGCTATAGTATTATGGTGAGTGCTCAATACCTCGGCAACTATGTAAAAGGCTATCGTTTTATGCATTACAACAACCATGAAGCCCTTTTTCTGACGCGTGAGGAGGAACAGGTTTTATTGGATCTGTTTGATAAGGCGTATAGCGAATTTCAAAAAGAACAGTTTTATAAAAATGTGCTGGTTTCTTATATCGTATTAATTCTAACGTATGTACAGCACTTATATGCCCGGCAGTTTGATTCCCGTAGTTCCGTATATCTGGAGGTTGTAGATGATTTCAATAAAAATATAGAAGCGTATTTTCGGGAGGATACAATACTAACGAATCGGTCGTTTACGGCTTATTTTGCTCAGAAAGCGAATCTGACGCCCGATTATTTCAGTGATCTGATACAACATTTTACCGGGATAACGCCAACGGATCATATCCAAAAGTATAGGATCCAAAAGGCCAAAAGAAAACTAAAGCATACAACGATCCCCATCTGCGAAATAGCCAATACACTCGGTTTTCCGTCTCCGACTAATTTTTCCCGTTTTTTCAAAAAGAAAGCCGGAATTTCTCCCAGGGCATACCGCAAGCAAACCGTGATATCATAATTTTAAATACCATTCCAATGGCTATACAAACAAACCTAATTGACAGCGAAATACTTATTGTGTATTTCTCGCACACCGGTAGCACCCAACAACTGGCCGGTTATATAAACGAAAAAACCGGAGGTACCAGTATCCGACTCGAACCGGAAATAGAATATCCTACCGATCATCAGGCAACAGTAGATTGTATTTCGGTACAGAATAAAGCGAATGTAGTACCGGAATTGAAAAACAAAATCGATAACCTGGATCGGTATAAAGTAGTGTTTTTAGGTTTTCCGGTTTGGGATAAGCGCCTGCCGCCACCGGTTAGAAGTTTTTTAAAACAATGTAATTTAAAAGGAAAAACAGTATTGCCGTTTCATACCCATTCCGGTTTTGGTTCCGGAAACAGTATTCCGGAAATCCGGGAATGGTGTCCCGATGCTGCTATTGGAACACCTTTTCTGGAAAAAGGAGATTTAGTCACTACGGCCAAATCAAAAGTAGCGATATGGTTGGAGGAAGTGTTGGAAAAAGTAGACTAATACGATTTTCGAGTAAGCATTATAAACCGGTCTTTTGGACCGGTTTTTTTATAGAAACAAAGAGATAATCGTCTAAAATAGGCTACCTGAAACCCGAAAAAGTAATTTGTTTCAGTATATCCGTAATCTGTTTTCGTACGCTGTCCCGGATAGTAAAGACATTTGCAGTGTAGGTTTGAAAGACCAAAAAATAAATAAAAAGAAAAAATCATGACACAGCAAAAAGTAAATTTTAAAAACAGTAACAATGCCGCTATTACTATGGCAGCAGTGATCAACTTTCCGGAAGGATTTAATCCAAATCAGCAATATCCGGCTATTGTGGTGAGTCATCCGGGTGGAGGAGTAAAAGAACAAACCGCCGGATTGTATGCCCGTAAGCTGGCTGAAAACGGTTATATAACCATTGCTTATGACGCCTCATATCAGGGAGAAAGCACCGGTGAACCCCGACAGTTGGAAAATCCGTATATCCGTACCGAAGATATCAGCGCGGTAATCGACTATCTGACGACTTTGCCGTATATCGATACGGAAAAAATCGGTGCGATGGGAATCTGCGCCGGAGCGGGATATACGGCCAATGCCGCAATTAATGATCATCGGATTAAAGCCGTAGGGATGGTTAGTGCGGTAAATATTGGTTCGATGTTTCGCAATGGGTGGGAAAACACACAAAAAGAAACCGATGCATTGCCGTATCTGATAGCTGGTTCCAATGCCAGAACAGCTGGTCAACAAGGATCGATTCAAACTTTTCCGCTGGCACCGGCACGGGAAGAGGACGCGCCTAATGAAGAATTACGCGAGGCCTGGGAATACTACCATACCGATCGTTGTCAGTACCCGACAGCTCCAGGTTTTGCAACTTCACGTAGCCTGACACAGTTGATCACGTATGATGCCTATAACAAAGCAGAAGCTTATTTAATTCAGCCGATACTGGCCGTAGTGGGAAGCAATGCCGGAAGCGCCTGGATGAGTGACGATTTGTTACAAATTGCCGCTACAACCGATAAAAAGAAACATATAGTAGCAGGAGCCAATCATATGTCGTTATACGATAGGGAAAATTATGTAAGCGAAGCGGTAACTGAGCTAACCGGTTTCTTTCAGCGCGTTTTATAAAACCAATCAAAAAAATAATAACAGATTATCAACATGATACAGACAGTAACATTTAAGAATAAAAATTTAGAAGTAGCGGCCGATATTCACTTTCCAGCGGATTTCGATGCTCAAAAAAAATACCCGACCATCATCAGTGCACATCCGATTGGTAGTTGTAAGGAGCAAACTTCGGGGAATGTATACGGGAAAGCACTGGTCGAATCCGGATTTATTGTTCTGGCATTTGATGCCTCTTATCAGGGAAGCAGTAGCGGAGAACCCCGTTTTGTAGAAGATCCCGCAACACGGGTAGAGGATTTTCATTGCGCCTGCGATTATCTGGTAACCTTACCTTATGTGGATGAAAAACGTATTGGTGTACTTGGTATTTGTGGCGGAGGCGGTTATGCGATTAATGTCGCGATGACCGAACGACGTATCAAAGCGGTGGTTTCGATAACCGGAGTTAATTTTGGTAGGTTATTACGGGAAGATTTCACCGGAGGAAAACCGTTGGAAGGATTGGAAGCGATCGCCCGACAGCGAACAGCCGAAGCCCGTGGCGAAGCCGGAATAGTAAATAATTTGTTACCCGAATCGGTTGCAGCGGGTCAGAAAGCAGGAATTACAGACATCGATGTACTGGAAGCGACCGATTACTACAAAACGCCAAGAGGCCAACAGCCTAACGGAGCGACGAGCGTCTTGTTTTCCAGTTTAAGTGCCGGTATCGGATGGGATGCGTTTCATTTGTCGGAGGTACTACTAACGCAACCGCTTTTGGTTGTGATAGGGGATAAGCCGGGAAGTTTTGGAGCCTACCGCGATGGCCTGGAAATTTTCCGCAGAGCGCGATCGGAGAAAAAGGAATTACTGGTTGTTAAAGGACAGTCCCATTATGATTTATACGATAAGCCGGAGGCTGTTACACCGGCATTAGAAAAAGTAATCCCTTTCTTTAAAGAAAACCTGTAAGACCTTTTTGTACCCAATATAAACTAAAAAAATCCCTGATGTCAGGGATTTTTTAGTATTTAGGATCTGGAATCAAAACCGGAATTACGCTACCGTTACGGCAAATACATCCTGTGGTAAGCGTACTTTTTTAAAAGTCGCAAAAATATCATTCTCGGCATCGCGATACCCCAAAGCCAGTACCACAACACTTTTTAATCCTTTTTCCTGTAAACCTAAAAGGCGATCGAATTTTTCCGGATCGAAACCTTCCATTGGCGTGGAATCCACGCGTAAATCGGCAGCAGCAATCATCGCGGTTCCAAGACCGATATAAGCTTGTCTGGCGGCCCATTGGAAATTGTGCTCGTCACCACGTGACAAGATACCGTTTACCAATGCGTTTTTAAAATCGGCTAGATTTTCAACCGGAATTGCGCGTACGGCTGCAATATGGTTCATATAGTCTTCAATTTGTTCAAGGGTGACTTTTTCAAATGCAGCAAAAACCAGCAAATGTGAGGAATTGGCAATTTGTGTATTAAAAGAACCTTCACCCAATTCTTTTTTAAGTTCCTGATTTTCGACTACAATCAGGCGATACGGCTGTAATCCGGTTGAGGAAGCCGATAGGTTGGTCGCATTAATAATCTGGTCGATGGTATCGGGATTTACTTTTTCGGTGTTGAATTTTTTAGTCGCATAACGCCAGTTAAGGCTTTCGATTAATTCCATGATAGTACAATTTAATGATTCTGATGACAAAGTTCGAAATAAGTTGTTTACTTTTGTCACTAACAAACAAAAAGTAATAGTAACATAGAGGTAACAAGCGGGATATGGAAACACCAATTCACTCACAAATGGCCTGTAATAAGGCGATAATGGCGGTACACGATGCAATGTATGTTTTGGGCGGTAAATGGAAGATTTCGATTATTGCGTCCTTACTATTTGGAAAAAAACGCTATTCCGATATTTTAAAAGATGTCGATGGAATTTCCGGAAAAATGCTTAGTCGCGAATTAAAGGAAATGGAAATAAATCAATTGATCAAGCGTACTGTGATCACGACGCAACCGGTTAGTGTGATGTACGAACTAACGCCTTATGGCGAAACGGTACAACCGGTAATTACCATTCTGGCACAATGGGGAATTGCACACCGGGATCTGATTACCAAAGGAACTGCCGACGCAGGATTGTAATAAAACTTGCAATACGTTTTAAAAAATAGTAACTTGAAACGTTATTAAACCAAAACAAGAAACGATGGCCTGGAATCCCGAACTATACGATCAGTTTAAAAAAGTCCGCTACCAGCCGTTTTATGACCTGGCGGCTTTTATTCAGCCCAAAGAAAATCTTAGAGCAATCGATTTGGGTTGCGGAACCGGAGAACAAACGGCGATTTTATCCCGACAGTTTCCCGGAAGTCATTTTACCGGGATTGATGCTTCGGCCGAAATGCTGGAAAAATCAAAAGCTTTTGCAAATGAAAATCTGCATTTTGAACAGGCTACAACCGAATCCGTTATAAATTCCGACCAAAAATGGGATCTGATTTTTAGTAATGCCGCGTTACAATGGTCGCCGGATCACGAAGAATTGTTTCCCAAACTCATTTCCCGTGTACAGTCCGGTGGACAACTGGCGATACAAATGCCGGTGCAAACAGAGAACATCTTAAACCGGATTTTATTGGATCTGGTTCATGAAAAGCCCTTTTCTGATTATTTAAAAGGGTATAAACGCGACTCACCGGTGTTGTCTTTGGATCGGTATGCGCAGATTTTGTTTGACAACGGAATACGCGACATGCAATTGTTGCAAAAAGTGTATCCGATCATCGCGGAAGATCATAAAACGCTGTTCAATTTTATTTCCGGAACGGCCTTATTGCCTTATACAGAACGGATGGACGACGAGCAACAGTTGCATTTTAACCGCGTGTTTCTGGAACGAATCGCGGCACATTTTCCAAAACTACCGGCAATATATGCTTTTAAACGAATATTGTTATACGGCGTAAAGATGGTTTAAGAATAAAGAATAAAGAATAAAGAATAAAGAGGAAAGAAAGGGATCGTGTGGAATAGAGGTTTAGGGTTTATATAAAATTTAGTTAACGACGTATTCCGATATCCGATTTTTATATAATTTTCAATTTATATTTATTGATCAAATAAAAAGTAAGTATGGCCGCCATTAAAACCAAACAAACCGACGCCGATGTTCACGAGTTTATCGACAGCTTTGCCGCTACCGAACAAAAAAAGCAGGATAGCTATGCTTTAGTGAAAATCATGCAGGATTTTACCGGTTTTGAACCTAAAATGTGGGGACCATCGATTATCGGTTTCGGACGGTATCATTATAAATCGGAACGTAGTCGTCAGGAAGCCGACTGGCCTTTGGTGGGGTTTTCACCGCGAAAAGCGGCTCTTTCATTATACATTCATATGGGAAATGAAGAACAGCACCCGTTACTGGAAAAGCTGGGAAAATGCAAGATAAGCAAAGGCTGTATTTATGTCAAAAAGCTGGCGGATATCGACATTGAAGTGGTTAAGGAATTAATGGGAAACACCATACAGCAATTACACGAAAAATACGGTAAGTTGTAAAAGGGATTCCTGCATTGTATAGAAAATGAAAGCCATTTTTGAAACCTTTTCACCGGAAAACCCAATGATAGCGCACTATGTAAGCTATTATTATGTGGACATCAAACCGGATAATGTAAGAACCGAATTCACCTGTTTTCCACATTATAACAATGTTATTTCCCTTTATCGATCGCACGAAAGAACGCCCGACGGGATGATGATCTATCATCCCGACAGGAAACCGTTGCAAATGTTTACGCCGGTTCGGGAACAGGTGATGGATGTTATTCAATTAGGCAATCTCCACCGGATTGTTATCGTCTTTAATCCGTTGGGAATCGAACAATTTTACCAACAGGATTTTTCCGGATATATAACCGATTTTGAATTTTTTACCGAAAAAGAACTCGATCAGCTTTTTACAGCGGAACCTTCGGAACTAACCCGCTTACTGGATCAGTTTTTAGAAAATCGGTTTCACCGCTATCACAATGTTTTATTGGAACAATCGATAGCCTATATATTCCGGCATTATGAAGATTTTTCGATTGCGGCAATGGCCGACGAACTCCAAACCAGTCGCCGACACCTTGTTCGTATTTTTAAGGCGCATTTTGGGGTTTCCTTAAAGAAATTTCAGCAGATCGTACTTTTTAGAAAAACCATGGAACACAAACTTTTTACCAATCAGGATAAAAGTTTTACGGAACTGGCGTACGAATATAATTTTAGCGATCAGGCGCATTTGAATAAAACCTTCGAAAAATTTACCCATCATTCGCCCAAACAGTTTTTTAGCAAGGGAACGCTATTAGGTTCGGCCGATACCTTCTGGCATTTCACAAAATAGTAGGATGTCTCAATTTTACAAGTTTTCCGTTTTTAAAAAAAGTAATCTTGCTATTCCAAACCCTATAAACAAACCAAAAAATATGATAAAGCCAAACTTTCTTCAAACAATAACGATACTATTGCTATCGGCTACAACCTTTTCGCAGACAACAGACAATCCGGAACTTCAAAAAATGGCCGATGATGATCAAAATGCCAGAAAACAATCCAACATCGACTGGACGATTTTAAATAAAGAAGACAAAACAAGACGCGAGCGAACCGTGCAATTGTTTAAAGAAGATCAGGTAAAAACCGCGAAAGACTATCTCAATGCAGGGATTGTGTTTCAGCACGGCAGAGATTCGATCGATTCGGCTATGGCGGTCAAAAGTTTTGAAAAAGCCATACAATTAGACGAAACACTGAATAAATGGTGGTATGCGGCGGCGGTCGACCGCGACTTGATGCGAAGAGGAAAGCCGCAGATTTACGGTACACAATTCGTTAAAAACAGAACCAACGGTCGGTGGGAACGTTATAAAATCGATCCGACGCGGATAACGGACGAACAACGAAAATACTATAAGGTGGAAACGCTAGCCGAACAGGAAGCAAAGGAGCGGGCGATGAATTTAAAATCGGTTTCGGCCTATTATAATGAACATAAAGCGATTGATCCGATTATTAAATTAATCAAATCGGAAGTAGCCAAAGGGAAACTATCAGAATACGATGTTAGTGAAGAAAAGATCAATAGTTTTGGATATGAACTGTCCGAATCAGGAAAAACGAACGAAGCACTGAAAATTTTAAAACTAAACACCGAGTTGTATCCGAAAGGTTTTAATACATTCGACAGCTACGGCGAAATATTACTACAAACCGGAGCGACAAAAAAGGCGCTACAGGCCTATCAAAAATCATTGCAATTAAACCCGGATAATGAAAATGCAAAGAAGGCACTCGAAACGCATAACATCCGAATCAAATAAAAACACCATTTAAAAAGTGTTTTCAAACTCCGAAAGTATAGTACTGTCGGAGTTTTTTTATTTCATAAAAAACCAAAATTATGATTTGTTGATTTTTAAATTATTGACTATTAGCTTGTTGTTGAAATAAATATATTTTTTAACTATATACTTTGTAATACTATGTATTTTGTTTTTATATTTGTCACATGAACGAAGATTTTACAACCAAATGGATCTCGCAACTCAAAAAAGGCACATTGTCATTTTTGGTGCTTAGTATTCTAAAAGATGGAAAAGAATACTACGGGTATGATTTAATCAATGAGATTAAAAAACGAACGCAAATCGACATCGCGGAAGGGACGCTTTACCCGTTGATGAACCGACTAAAAAAAGAAGAACTGGTAGCCTCAAAATGGGTGGAACAGGAATCGGGTATTCCGAGAAAATATTATACGATCAGTACCTTGGGATTACACACTGTAAACGAAATGAAAACCTATTGGGACAGCCTCAATACAACGATAAATGCAATATGAAATTTAAAGAAATAGCTTTCCGGGAACCGAATTCGAAGCGAATTTACCTGGATTATATCGCGCGGATTCAACAGGCGATTAAAACACTGAATGCCGCCAATCAACAGGAAATTTTATTGGAAATCAACAGCCATATTTACGAAAGTCTGATGTCGAATCCGGATTCCGGAAGAGAAGAAGTAGCCCATTTACTGGATATTTTAGAAAAACTGGGACAACCGGAAGTCTTTTTAAAACCATTGGTAGCCGAGAAGAAACTGGATGAGGCGACACGTACGTTTAATCCGCTTCAGGTACTAAAAGCTCTGGTGTTAAACATCGGAAATGGAATTTCCTATATCATTTTTACGGTTTTATACTTGTTATTATTTGGATTCCTGTTCCTGATCGGTGCCAAATTGATCGATCCGGAAAACGTAGGTTTCTTCTACCGCCCGAACGACATTTTTATATTGGGTTATTTCCGAAACTATGGCGTAAGTCAGTTGCAATATGAGCAATTGGGTAATTGGTTTATCCCGGCAATGCTGGTTTTAACCGTGCTTTTCTATTTTATGATTACCCTGTTGCTCCGATTAAAAAGAACCTTAAAATCGTAAAAATAAAGGACTATGAAAAAAGAAATTAAGGTCGGTTTACTAGGCCTTTTTGTTACCGCATTTGGATGGGCACAAAAAATCGACACGCAAAAACTGGATTTGTATTTTAAAACGCTGGAAGCC